>PUMK01000251.1 GCA_003551325.1 Candidatus Acetothermia bacterium
CGCCGTGTACCTCCTCCTGGGCGCGGTGTACTGGAACTACGTGGAGGCCGTGTGGTCGATCGCGTTCTCGCTGCGGGCAGCGATGCGCTGGGGCGTGTTGGAGTCCCTTCTTGTCACCCGCCTTTCGCGCATGGGGATGATCCTCGCCTGGTCGGGCCGCAGCCTCCTCGGCGTGACCGTACACTCGATCCTCGCCATCGCCCTCGTGCTGCCCTTCGGCGGATGGCCCGGGGCGGCCGCGGTGGGAGGTATTCTGCTGGTACTCCTGTGCTCGGTGATCGGCTCCTACGGGATGGCGTTTTTGCTGTTTGGGCTGACGCTCCGCTTCAAGGACGCCGAGTCGCTGCTGAGCCTGGTTGGGAATGTGGCCCCCCTTCTCGGTGGGGTGTTCTTTC
This sequence comes from Candidatus Acetothermia bacterium, assembly GCA_003551325.1. Classification (GTDB taxonomy): domain Bacteria; phylum Bipolaricaulota; class Bipolaricaulia; order Bipolaricaulales; family Bipolaricaulaceae; genus B1SED10-245. Next base: position 396 of record PUMK01000251.1, read on the forward strand.
CTGTCGCGTTCCTGCCGGTGTTCCTCCGCCCGCTGTCCTACCTCTTCCCCTTCACCTACGGGGTCGATGCCGTGCGCGCGCTGTGGCTGGACACGCCCACCATGTTCCCGCTGACTTTGCAGCTAGGGCTGCTCGCGGCGCTGGCCGTGGCCTACGTGGCGTTGGGCTGGTGGGCGCTTCTCCATTTCGAGCGCCGCGCCCGCCACCACGGCCTCGAGGGTTTCTGAGCGGGTGGGATCTCCCAGCGCCGGCGAGCCGGCACCTTGGTTAGCGTTGTGCGAGTCTGCTTTGGTATGCTGCTATACTTGGGCGTAGCTTAGGCTCCTGCATGGCGATCCCGGCAGGCCAACACGTCGTGTGGTGTGGCCCAGGATCGGGTAAGGAGGAATCGGCTGATGCTGTATCGGCTTACGGCCGTGATCTGGAAAGAGGGCGACGGATACGTGTCCAAGGCCCCGGAGATCGGCGTCGCGAGCGCCGGCGCATCACCTGAGGAGGCGCTGGCTAACCTCCGGGAGGCAGCCGAGCTTTACCTGGAGAATGCGCGCCTGATCGGGACACTTGACGCACTGACTCCGAGCCTGGCGACTGAAGAGAAGTTCACCTCCACAGTAGAAGTAAGTGTATGACGCCGCGACTCCCCTTGCTTTCCTCCGCTCAAGTCATCCAGGCGCTAACAAGGGCAGGCTTTGAGAACGCTCCCAAGCGGGGCAAGGGCAGCCACGTCGCGGTGATCCGTTTCGAGCCGACTGGTAGGAAATCACTGGTCATTGTCCCGCAGCGGAAGGAGCTGCCTCGCGGAACGCTCGCTGCGGTTCTTGAACAGGCGGGCCTCACCCTCGAGGAGTTCGTTGATCTCCTGCAGCTGCGCATGCTTGCGGGCGGTTGGCTGTTCAGGGCTGAGGAGCTCCTGACGAAAGGCGCACGGTCGATGGCCTCCAACACTGCCACGGCGCCTCCGAGCAGTAGCGTGCCCTGCGGAGCATACCCGGAACGGGGAAGCGGAAGTGCCATGAACGAAAGCCTGACGAACTGTATTGTGTGCACCAACCCCAGAGGAAGACTGCAGTAGAGCGTTGCGCCCGCCACCACGGCCCGAAAGGGTTGTGACAGGCATCTCGGAGCTTACTGAAGTGACATTCTGTAGCACCCTGGGGCAAGCCATCCGAACGGTTGGCCCTCCTACTGCAGGCAATGGCGCGCACAGAATTGCAGGACTGATGGGAGGAGCATTCCCCCGCGCCACAGGCTCAAAGGGGGTTCTGACATCGCAGCTACGGCCCCAGCACGCTTAGCAGCTCAGCCGTGGTGAAACACTGTACGCCAGCGCCTTCGAAGTCGGCGTCGTTTGTCCAGATGGGGGCGTCTAGCATGAGGGCCAGCGCAAGGATGTCAGCGTCGGCTGGATCGCGGTGAGCCATGCGGCGTTTTGCCTCCGGAAGGGTCTTTTGATAATGCTCACGCTGGTACACAGTGAGCGGTATCACCACAAGCGCGGCCCACAAGTCGGCCTGGCCGACCCCTGCGGCGGCAACCCTTGGTTTCCTCGCAAGCTCGGGGATGTACTTCTCCACTTCGCCAAGCGTATGACGCGTGGTGACAAGCTCTCCGATGTGGGGAGAGAGAAAGAGATCCCTGGCTTTTCCCCCGATGAGGGCGGAAAGGATCGGATTGGCATCAACGACGAGCCTGTCGCTCCTGTTCAAGCCCTTCAAGGATCTCCTCTTCGTCCAAGCCCGCCTCCTTCAAGCGTTCTGCAATGTTCGCCGTGAGAGCAGAGAACAACTCCCGCTTGAACTCGAGCGGCAACGTCTCGGTGGGGTAGGGGAAGTAGATGCCCGCCACCTTCCCTCTGCGGAGAACGACAACAGGATCCTTCTCCTGCAGCATACGTGTGGCCTTGTCGCGGAACTCGCGGACACTGGCAAACCGTACCATTGTGGTCACCTCAGTGTACACATTAGTAGCTGATCTCCTGCCTGACAAGTCCCAGGTCTGCCCACCGCTCGGACACCCCAGTCTGTTCTGCGGCTGCCGCGCCTATGCTGAGCCCCGCACAACCGGGCAACTTGACATTGAATGCTGGTTCAATGGGCCGAGCTCCATGCACGAGGGCAGCTCTCAGCGTTGCCTTTCATGGTGGTAAGGAGTGGTATCCTTACCGGGAGGTGAGGAGGATGCCCAAGGCCAAGGTAACCAGCGTCGTGCCCGCCACCACGGCCTCGAAGGGCTGTGACAGGGCTGTCTGGGCTCACTGGGAACGCACCCTGTCGAACGGCCAGTGCAGATCACCCATGCGATTGGCCTTGCTCGTGGCAGGCAGTGCCGTGCACAAATATGCCTGCGTGGGTACACTGATGTGTATGAGGACGACCATCGAGATCAACGATGATCTTCTGCGGCAGGCCAAGCGCAGGGCGGCCGACGAGGGGACTTCGCTGCGGGCCTTGGTCGAGCGTGCACTGCGCTTGCACCTCGGGGGCAAGCAGCGTGCGCACGGGTACAAGCTTACTTGGCGCACAGAGACGGGCAGGCTGCTGCCGGGCGTGCGGCTGGATGATCGCGATGC
>PUMK01000318.1 GCA_003551325.1 Candidatus Acetothermia bacterium
CCGAGGACCTCCGTATAGCGGGGGTTCACCGGATGGATCGCACCCGTGTAGCCGGACTGCACCAAGTTTTCGAGCACCTGCCGCCCAGCACCGGAGCGCTCCGAGGCACCGACCACAGCCACCCCGCGCGGCGCGAGAAGCGGCGTAAGGTCCGGTGTAGGGAGTTCAGCGCAGCCGTTCACCACACAGCAGCCCTCCACTCCGGACGGCGCAGGTCGTGGCCGCGCACCAGTGCCGCATACGCCTCGCGAATCGCATCGGTGACCGATCCCGGAGCCCCATCTCCCACCATCAGCCGATCCACCGAAGCCACGGGCATGATCTCCCAACCCGTGCCCATGAAGAAGAGCTCATCGGCGAGGTAGAGCTCCGTGCGGTCCACCGGACGCTCGACATAGGGAAGACCCAACACCTCGCGTACCAGGTAACCTACCGTATCGCGCGTGATGCTCTCCAGAATGCTGGCCGTGCCCGGTGGCGTGATCACCGCCCCATCGCGCACCAGCGCCAAGCACGCTCCCGGTCCCTCGGTAACCTTGCCCTGCGCATCGAGGAGCACGGGCCAGTCGTAGCCCGACACCGTAGCCTCCATAGCGGCCAGGCGACCGTTATGGTAGTTGGAGAAGCACTTCAGGCGCGGCGGCATCACGTTGTCGGCAATCCGCGTCCACGAACTCGTGCACACATGGAGCGCCTGCGAAGGATCCCGGTACGCCTCGAACGGCCAGGAATCGATCACCAGTTCCACGGGTTTCCCCGGCTGCGACTGGAGGAGTTCCCGCACCATGCCCGCCTGGAAGATGTACGGTCGGACATAGACATCGCGCCGGAACGCGTTGGCCTTCATGAGCGCCCGCGTAGCCTCCTCCAGGTCCTCCAGGGTGTAGTCGAACGCGAAGCGCGTCATCTTGATCGACTGCAGGAACCGCCTGTAGTGTTCCCGCATACGGAACAGGTAGAGCTGTCCATCGTCGGCGTTCCAGTACGCCTTCAACCCTTCGAAGATGCCCGCCACCGACGCGTGCCCCACCGCGTTCACGTGCACCGTAGCCTCCTCCCAGGGGACGAGCGCGCCGTTCCTCCACAGATACGTGGCCGTGTCCTCACTGTAAATGCCCACCGCCGCGGCCTCCTCGTTCGCTGTCTGCACCCTGGTTTCTCAAGACGGAGCAGGTTCTCAAGGTACCAGGATGTTTCGCATTGTGGTATCGCGTTCCGCTCTAATCGACATGCTAGAGGTTCCCGCCGGAACTGTCAACCCACGGTTCTCCGGGGGAACGCAACCGAGACGTACGGAGAGACACGGAACATGATGGAAGGGACGGGGAAATCACAACCCCAAAGGCGTAGGTGCCGAAGGGAACGTGCTCGAACGCCGACCAGAACCGCCGTTCTCACGGCGCTAGGCGCACCGGTAGCGCAAGCATTGCCGGGGGTAAGACCCCCACGCTGGGTCTACGTATTCCCCTGATGGATCCTACGGACGAAGAAGTAGAGCAAAGCACCGACGATGTTGGTCCCGATGAGCACGATCACCCAGGTCAGCTTGTCCAAGCTGTTGGCCTCCTCACGGGCCAAGCACTCAGCCAGCATGATGACCCAGAACGTGAACGCCGCCACCCCTATCCCTGTCAGGACCACGGTACCCAGTAGCGGAAACGGATCGATCCGGGCCGAGATCGCGACGACCATCGCCACGAGCCAGCTAGACCCGACGATCATCGAGACCACACCCATCCCCACAGCGAGCCAATCCTGCTTGCGCCGGAGAAGCATCACCCCCACAGCAATCAGGCCAGCCCCAACCAGAAACAGCAATGCAAAGATGATCGCAGCCATGTACCCCCCTCGGTGGCGCAGCAAGACAGCGCCGCCGAAATCCTACGCCCTCCAGGAGAATCACGCCACGGGCGGAGCACTCCATGCGTTGCTATGCATCATTCCCATTGTCTATGCGTCATCTTACGTGTTATAGTGCCTACATCCATGGAACACCATAGACCACGCCCGCTGACCGCCATGTTGTCCAACCACAGTTCGAGAGGGGCCTTCCCCGCGCCACCGCTCGGGCTCACCCGAAGCGATCGGCTGCGGTCTCCCACAGCCTCCCGTCACCCCACGTCGCAGGCGATTCGCCTCCTTCTCGCTGCAGGAACGATCACCGCGTGCCTCCTTGGGTGGATCGTTCCCTTCACCTGCATGGCGGCCGACCCTATGTTCCACGGCCTCGCAGGGCCCACCGGACATGCCATCCGAACGGCAGCCCTTGCAGACCTCGTCACACCCTACCGCACGCTCCGCTACGCGGGCGTCGTTGGCCAGACGGACGACTACACATGCGGGCCCGCCGCCGTCGCCACGCTCCTCTCCGAGTATTTCAGGATCGACGCCACCGAACAGGCCGTCCTTGAACGGGTTGAACGGTTCATGGCCGAACGAGGGCAAGCGCTGGGAGGGCCGATCAGCGCCCTCGACCTTGTGCAGACGATGGCCGTCCTCGGTCTCCCCACCCGCGGCTACCGGGTAACCGCGGACGCCTTGGTCGACTACTTCCGCCGAGGCGGCCCGCCGGTCATCGCCCACGTCACCAGGCCACAGCGCCACTTCGTCGTCATCGTCGGATCGGTCGGAACCAACCTCGTGCTCGCCGACCCCTCGTGGGGAAGGCGCATCGAGCCCCGCGCAGCCCTTGAGGAAGAGCGGGGGTTCAGCGGTGTGGTCCTCGTGCCCCTCACCACAGCCACCCAAGCAGAGGAAGCGCACCGCCATCAGGCCCGTGCGTTGGGGGAGGCTGCCGCGCAGCTTGCCCATCTTCGAGCGCTCCGCGAGACCCTCCGATGAGCAGGCGCCTCCTCACCCTAGCCCTCATCGCGGTCACCCTCCTCCAGGTTGTGCAGGGGCAACCCATCGACCCCCTCGTCCGAGAGGCGGAGCGTGTGGGGAGCTACACCTGGCAG
>PUMK01000179.1 GCA_003551325.1 Candidatus Acetothermia bacterium
TACCACCGCGCGCTTTGCCTGGCCGGCGTGTGGCCTGAACGTGAACAGCCAGCTCAGGATCGACAAGAGCGGATTCGACTACGTGTCGTTCACGCTCGGCGACATTTCGCTTGCTTGGCTTCTGAGGCAGTCGGCCCTGGATCTTTTCGCGAGGACGACAACAACGTTTACTGCAGAATCCAAGGAAGTGGACCTGTCGTTTGTCCTTCGGTCCCGGTGGGTAGCCTGTGTGAGGACGTATGTGGATCTTGTAACCGAGGACACGACGTTCTTGGGGGTTGACCTGTTCGGCTTTGAGATCCGTTGCACGTTGCCCAACGGAGTTGAGCTGCGCAGCGCGACCTCGTTCAACCCGGACAAGAACAGCCGTGTGACCGGCCGTTCGGAGTACTTCGAGGTGCTATCGTTGACGGGGCCTGTGCCTGTATGCTGCGGGTCGCCGGGGCGATGGCGGATCGTGACCTACTTCCATGACGGGTTGGGGGATGATGCTGTCCTGTTTGGCTGGGGGGAGACGCGCTTGTGGATGGACTTCTCGCTGGGCGATGACATTCGGCTCTCCAACGGGCTGACCGTTCGGCGTGATACGAAAGACGATCCCGTGTGGGAGCTTTCGGCGGGTATCCGCATCAGCCTCTAGCCCGCAAGCCGCCTCTCTTCGGTTGCGGCGCACATCAGCAAACCTGAACAAGCGTCGCGCTTTCACGGCCTTGGGTTCCCCACGGCCGCCGAACAGTATCCCCTGGTGCCTTGACCGCTACGGCTTATGGACGACGAAGTGGAAGCGGCTTTGGGTTCGGTCCCCGTTCTCGTCAGCGATGTAGATGGTCAGCTTTCCTCCGATGGATCCCATGCTGCTGAGCTTCACATCGTCTCCGACGGCCGTCACGAGGGTGATGTAGTTGCTGAAGTGGTAGTGCTCGCCGGGGACGGTCACTTCATAGCGCTCGAGCGTCGCGTTCCAGGAGCACGCGATCCCGGGGGAGCCCCTTGCCACCGCGCCGTCCTCCTCGATGTGCCCCCAGGCGAGGGGCTCGGGTGGCTCGTCATAGGTCACAAAGTGGAAGCGGCTGTCCATCTTGATGCCGTCCTCATCGTGGAAGTAAAGGACCAGGTCACCGCCCATCGAGTCCGTGGTGACGGCCTTGGCGCCCAGGCCGATGGGTGTGGCCAGGGTGATGTAGTTGACGCATGCGTAGGCTTCCCCTGGAATGGAGATCCTATAGTGTGGGATCCAATCGCCCGTCCACGTGCAGATGAGGCCGGGTGTTCCTCGCCACACAGTGCCATCCTGTTGGATATACCCCCAGGCAACGGCGGTGACCGGCTCGTCATACGTCACGAAGTGGAAGCGGCTCTGGATCATGGCGCCGTCAGCGTTGATGATGCGCACGTACAGCTTGCCGCCCCCTGAACTGGTGGTGGCCGTCCGCGCACTGCTGCCGATCGGCGTGGCCAGGGTGATGTAGTTGCTGAAGGTGTAGTTCGTCTCTGGGATGGAGATCTCGTAGAGCTGGGCGCCTGCGTTCCATGTGCTGACAAGGCCCGGGGATCCGCTTCCCACGGTGCCGTCGAGGTTGATGTAGCCCCAAGCGAGGGGCGGGGCCGGCTCCTCCGGGGCTGCGCCAACAACAACGTTCTGCGTTGCAGTGCCCACCTGGTTGTGATCATCCGTCACCGTGAGGAGTACAGGGTAGGTGCCAGGGGAGGCATAGGTGTGTGTGACGGTGACCCCGGTGTCTGTGGCTCCGTCGCCAAAATCCCAGGCGTAGGTGTCGATCACCCCGTCGGGGGCCGTCGATCCGCCGGCATCGAACGTGACGGGCTCGTCGGTTATCGGAGAGGCCGGAGCAAAGGTGAACACTGCTACCGGCGGCGTTCCGATGGCTTCTTCGATCACCACGTTCTTCGCCGGTGACCAGTCGCTGACGAGGGTCGGCTTTTCGCCGCACCGGGCTTGGGCCCTGATCTCGTAGGTCCCCGATGCGCTCCAGGTGTGCGTGGCGTCTGTGGACGTACCCCAGGTGCTGTAGGTTCCGTCGTCCCAGTTGTACCTGTACTCCACCGGATGGCCTCGGCTGCAGCTCGCGGCCTCGGTGGAGAACGTGAGGGGCTCTCCTGTGGTCCCGATTGCGGGACCCGTAGGTGCCCTGGGGACCGATACCGTATGTGGGAACAGCCACGCACATCCGATGAGCGCACCGAGAAAGGCGCAGAGCAGAACAAACCCAACAGCCTTCGATGACCGCATGAGCCACCTCCTGCCCACCGCTACCATGCTCCGCCACGCGTTTCCGAGAACGCATGGCTCCCGTCTGGCTCAGCTGTCGTGTCCCCAACACTCGTTGAGGACCCTCTCGAGGCCAGTATAGCGGTCTTCGGCTTGGGATGCGGAGGGGCGCACTTAGGGCACCCGCACCTGCGTACCTTTCAGCCCTGTCCGTCTCAGGGTGCGCAGCGTTCGTACATGTCCGTCTCCCTGATCTCCTCCACCGTCAACACCGGAAGCAGGGCCTCGTCAGCCCACGTCAGTGTGCCCCGTATCTGCACGTCGGCATTCACCCAGGCCTCAAGGAGTGGGTCGTCTTCCCAGGGGAACCGGGCTCCGTATTCGAGGCGGTAGACACCGCCGAGGTCGGCCGACAGATCCTCGGTCTGCAGGAGATAGAGTGGGCCCTCGCTCCGCGTGCACCAATGCTGCCTTGCCTTGAAGAGGTATCCTTGGAGCATGACGGTCTCGAGCTCCCCGAGCTGGAGAACGATGCTGCCCTGGTGGAACGCCACGTGCGGTCCTTGGGGTACGATACGCTCGACGAACACGGTCAAGGTTCCCGCGGACAGTCCCGGTGTGGTGTGGGGGATGGTGACCGTCCCCTGACAGGTGTAGCCGAGGCGATCCGCTGCGGGTGAGACGTTGGGCAGCGTGATCTCCTGTACCTCGAACACCCCTCCCA
>PUMK01000032.1 GCA_003551325.1 Candidatus Acetothermia bacterium
ACACGTCGAGCCGCCCAGCTTGCCCTTCCTGGATTCTGTCAAGCTCCTCTTCCATTCGCGCTGTGAAGCTTCGTTCCACGGTCTCCGGGAAATATTCCTTGAGAAAGCTGCTCACCGCTTGCCCGAGCAACGTCGGCCGCAGGCTACCCTCCTCGCGACGCACATAGCCGCGGTCCTGGATGACGGAGACAATCTGCGCATACGTGCTGGGCCTGCCGATACCTTCGCGCTCGAGCTTCCGCACAAGCCCCGACTCGCTGAACCTGCCCGGGGGTTCCGTCTGCTTCTCCTCGATCAACGTCTCTGGCCGTGGGAGGACCGTGCCCACAGCCAACCCTTCCGGAAGCGGCCGCCCCTCGTCCTCCAGCTTGCTCACGGGGTAAACCGCCGCAAAACCCGAGAACAACTGCCAGGACGTGGACGCCCTGAAGGTCCTTCCTCCTGCATCCACATCCACCTTGCGTCGTTGCCACACACCATCGGCCATCTGCGTAGCCACGAAACGACGCCAGATAAGCTCGTACAACCGCCGTTGCTCGGGCTTCAGGTAACGGCTTACCTCATGCGGTGTACGCGTGACCGAGGTGGGTCGAATGGCTTCATGTGCGTCCTGCGACCGTCGTCGGTTCTTGAAGCGCCTCGGTCGAGGACTTGTGTACTCCTTGCCAAACCCCTCGCGGATGTAGGCCCTCGCTTCTGTGACTGCAGCATCGGATACCCTCGTGGAGTCCGTACGCATGTAGGTAATCAGTCCTACCGCCTTGCCCTGGATCTCGACCCCTTCGTACAAACCCTGAGCCACCTGCATCGTACGACGCGGCGAGAAACCCAGTTCAGCACTGGCTGCCTGCTGTAGCGTGGAGGTGATGAACGGCGGCGATGGACGACGCTTCACGTCCTCCTCCGTCACAGCGCTTACCAGAAACTCCGCAGCCTCCAGCGCCTCCTGCAGAGCCTTAAGCTCTTCCCGGTCGGTGATCCGCTCAGGGAGCTCGGCGACAAACGGTGGCTCAGTCGGAAACCCTAAACCCAACTCCCAGTACGGCTGGGGAACAAACGCTTGGATCTCCGCTTCGCGATCACAGATGAAACGCAGCGCTACCGACTGAACGCGCCCTGCCGACAGACCCTCAAATCTCCTGCCGGCAAGCACCAACGATAGCACCGGACTCACCTGATAGCCAACAAGCCGGTCCAAGATGCGTCGCGTTCGCTGCGCTTCTACCTTGTGCGGATCGAGCTTCCCCGGACTTCGAAGCGCAAGTCGGACTGCATCTGCCGTGATCTCGTGCAGCAGAACCCGCACAAAACGCTCCTGATCACTGTTCCCGAGTAGTTCCGCTAGATCAAACGCGATCGCTTCTCCTTCGCGATCGGGGTCCGTTGCCAGATACACGCGGTCGGCATCCGCCACAGCCTTACGCAGCGAACTCACCAGACGACGATCGCGCACCTCCCAGGTCGGCGCGAAGTCCTTGTCTACATCAACACCAAGTTCCTTCGTCGGCAGGTCACGGACGTGCCCCTTCGAGGAATGCACCTGAAATCCACGGTCCAGGTAGCCCGTGAGCGTACGCGCCTTCGTCGGCGATTCGACGATCAGAACGTGCTTTTTTGGCATAGGTATGCTCCCCCCATCGCGTCGGGGATTATGGGTGCACGATGGGTGCAGCGCAAGGCACGCACCCTGGAAGTGCAGGAGCTCCGGCGGCCGAAGCCGCCGGAGCTCCACGAACTCATTCCGAGATCAGCTTCAGTAGTCCATCGGTGGGGTGGGAGGCATTGCGTCCTTCTTCTCCTCCTTGATCTCCGCCACCAGAGCTTCCGTCGTAAGGAGCATACCCGCAATGGAAACCGCGTTCTGCAGAGCCGAACGCGTGACCTTCGTCGGGTCGATGATCCCTGCCTCGAACATGTCGAGATACTTCTCAGCGACGACGTCGAAGCCAACAGCAGGCTTCTCGCCCTTGAGCCGTTCCACAATCACAGCACCCTCGAAACCGGCGTTCTCGGCCAGCTGCCGTGCTGGCTCCTGCAGTGAGCGCCTGAGAATCTGAACACCCACGCGCTCGTCACCGACAAGCTCCTTCTCAAGCTTGTCCAGCGCCTCAACCGTGTTCAGAAGCGCGACGCCACCGCCGGGGAGAATACCTTCCTCCACAGCTGCCTTGGTCGCCTCCAGAGCGTCCTCCATACGGTGCTTCTTCTCTTCCAGCTCGGTCTCCGTTGCGGCACCTACCTTGATGACCGCCACACCGCCGGCCAGCTTCGCCTTCCGCTCCTCGAGCTTCTCACGGTCATAGTCGGAGTCCGTGGTCTTGATCTGTTCGTTGATCTGCTCGATACGAGCCTTGATCTGGTCCGGCTCGCCCTTACCGCTGATGACCGTCGTGTCCTCGTTCGTCACTCGGATCTTCTCCGCGCGGCCAAGCATGTCCAGCGTTGCGTTCTTGATCTCCATCCCGGCGTCTTCGGCAACGACAACACCACCCGTCAGAACGGCGATGTCCTCGAGCATAGCTTTGCGCCGATCGCCAAAACCGGGGGCCTTCACAGCACAGGAGGACAGCGTTCCCTTGAGCTTGTTGAGGACCAGCGTCGACAACGCCTCTCCGGTAACGTCCTTGGCGATGATCATCAGAGGCTTCCCGCTCTGGGCGATCTTCTCCAGCAACGGGATGATCTCCATGGCGTTCTTCAGCTCACGATCCGTGACGAGGATGAACGGATCCTCCAAGGAGACTTCCATCTTCTTAGGATCGGTCACGAAGTAGGGCGAGACGTACTCGCGGTCGAACCTCATCCCCTCGACGACCTCGTAATAAGTGTCGATGGTATCGGAGTCCTCGACCGTGATGACACCGTCCTCTCCCACAACTTCCATGGTATCAGCGATGATCCGTCCGATATCCGCATCGTTCGAGGAGATCGTGGCAACCTGAGCCGTCTCAG
>PUMK01000341.1 GCA_003551325.1 Candidatus Acetothermia bacterium
ATGACACCCCAGACGGCGCCAGCGGCGAAGCCGGCGACAAACATGAGGATGATGTGCCAGGGGTTGGGAAGCGGCACGAACAGGGCGACGCCGGTGGCCGCCACTGCTCCCGCAAGCAACTGCCCCTCGGCACCGATGTTCCAGAATCGCGCGCGGAACGCTACAGCTAGGCCCACACCGCAAAGAAGGAGGGGGATCGTGCGGCGCACCACCTCCATCTGTCCTCGGCGCGTTAGCAGCACCCGCCGGGCGATCGTGCTGTAGGCGTGCAGGGGGTCGACGCCTTGAGAATAGAACAGGATCGCTCCCACACCCAAGGCCAGCACGACAGCCAGGACCGAGACAGACAGGATGCCAACATGCGACGGGACGCGCCGACGTTCCAGAATGAACGGGCCCACATTCCTCATGCTGGACCTCCCTGCATGGGCGTCCCCGCCATCATCAATCCGAGCTCGTCCAGGTTGGCTTCGGCAGCCGGTACGATTCCCATGATCCTCCCCTCGAAGATGACTGCGATGCGATCAGAGAGTGCGGTGATCTCATCAAGGTCCTCGGAGACCAGAAGCACAGCTGCTCCGGAGTCGCGTTGCTTGAGCAGAAGCCGACGGATCTGCTCTGTGGCGCCCACATCGAGGCCGTATGTGGGGTGTGCTGCGACGATCACAACCGGCTCACCCGACAGTTCCCGAGCAAGGATGAGCTTCTGGATATTCCCACCAGACAGGAGCTTTGTCGGGGTACGTGCCCCGGGCGTGACGATTCCGTATTGCTCGATCGCTTGGTGGGCATAGTGCCGGATTGCCTGCGTCTGCAGAAGGGCGCCTTTGGAGAAGGGCGGTCTGTGATGACGTTTGAGGATGAGGTTGTCCCGCACCGACATGCTCGGGACCACCCCTGTACCCAGCCTCTCCTCAGGCACGTGAGCAACGCCCGCATCGGCGACCACACGCGCAGGCTTACCGGTGAGATCTCTTCCGAGAATCTGCACCCGTCCCTTTGTGGGGCGTCGGAGTCCGGCGATGACCTCCACGAGCTCAAGCTGGCCGTTCCCAGACACCCCCGCCACGCCCAGAATCTCACCGCGGCATACCGAGAGTGAAAGGTCATCCAGGACTTGACGGCCGCGATCGTTGCGGGCTTGGAGTCCCTCTACCTTGAGGGCTTCTTCCCCCGGTTCGCATGCGGACTTCGTCAAGCGGAATACGATGTCGCGTCCCACCATCATCCTGGCGAGGGCAGGTTTGTCGATGTCCTTGGTGTTCACGGGGTCCGTGGAACGCCCCTGGCGCATGACAGTCACGCGATCGGCGACCGCCATCACCTCGTCGAGTTTGTGTGTGATCAGGACAACTCCATGGCCCTCGCGCCGCATATGGGCAAGCACTTCGAACAGCTGCTGGGCCTCCTGAGGGGTCAGCACACTTGTGGGCTCATCCAGGATGAGGATCTCGGCACCACGATACAGCGCGCGGAGGATCTCCACGCGCTGCTGTTCGCCCGCCGACAACTGACCGATCCGGGCATGCACGTCCACCGGAAGCCCGTAACGCTGGCCCAGTTCCTCCAACCCTTTGGTCACTGCTCGATCGGGTCTCCAGAGAGGAGAGCCCGTGAGGCCTAGCGCGACGTTCTCCGCGACCGTGTGGCGGGGCACCAACATGAAGTGCTGGTGGACCATGCCAACACCGAGTGCGATCGCCTCGCGAGGTGAACCGATCTGTACGGTGTTACCCTTGATGCGTATCTCGCCAGAATCCGGCTTGTAGAGCCCGTACAGGATGTTCATCAAAGTGGTCTTGCCGGCGCCGTTCTCCCCAAGCAGTGCGTGGACCTCCCCTGAGCGAACCTCAAGATCAACGTGGTCGTTGGCCACCACGCCGCCGGGGAAATGCTTGACGATACCATTGAGGGAGAGCAGACCTGTGGGTTCTCTGTTTGCCGCCTCTTCCGCAAAGGGCTTTTGCATGGCGGAGGTCACTATAAGATTACGCAGCCAGACTGTCAAGTTGTCTTACTGCAGGCACCTTGGTATAGTGAGCGCTGCGATGTGGAAAGCTATTCCGGAAGGGGTGGAGGTGCCCAATGCGACTGCGCAATGTCTCACGGTTTCACGTAGCGCGTGATGTCAAGGAAGCAGTGGAACTCCTCGAGGAGTACGACGGACGAGCTGCGTTGCTTGCCGGTGGCGTGGATCTGGCAAGGGCGCCGCGCAGGGACATCGTGTCTCTCGTCGACCTCATGGGGATCGGTCTCAGTGGAGTCCGCGCTGCTCAGGACAAGGTCACGATAGGGGCGACGACGACCCTCGCTGAGGTCATGGCCAGCCCTGAGATCGGCGGTTGTGCAGCAGGTAGCTTGCTCAAGCGAGCGCTGAGTCGTTTTTCGGTGCCTCCCCTCCGAAACATGGCGACGTTGGGTGGAGCCGTGGCCTCCGCGCATGCCTGGTCGGATATGCCCACCGCTCTGCTGGCCTTGGATGCGGAGGTGGGCTGGGAAGACAGCGGTGAACAGCGCGCACGCGTGGGGGACTTCTACGGAAGTACATTCCGGGGGACCCTTCGGCGTGCTGTGTTGACTGAGGTTGCGCTGCCACTGTGGGATGGGGCGTTTGCCTTCCAGAAGCTAACCCGATCGGCAACCGACATCGCCATCCTAAACGCTTCCTGCGGTTTCGGCATCGAGGGAGGGAGGGTAGCCTGGGCTCGTGTTGTGGTCGGTGCAACGCCGTATCGCGCCGAGCGCCTGGAGGAAGTCGAACGCTGTGTGGTTGGCGAGACGCCCGGACGAGAGCTCTGGGCGCTTGCCCAGCAGGAGGTGGAACGCTCTGTCCGGGTTGCTGACGACCACCGTGCAAGCGCTGTATGGCGCCGTAGAGCAGCGGGTGTGATCGTGGCGAGGGCCTTCGCTGAAGCCGAGACGCTTGTGGGGAATAGGAGTTGC
>PUMK01000149.1 GCA_003551325.1 Candidatus Acetothermia bacterium
ACAACCTCCTCACCGAAGAGGAACGCTACCGCATCAACCCCTTCGACTGGCACGCCGAGTTCCCCCATGTGTTCACCGGCCAAAACCCCGGGTTCGACGCGGTGATCGGCAATCCGCCGTACCTTTTCATAACCGAAGTAGCCCCTGAGCATCGCGGGTACTACCAACGTGTCTACAGTACGGCTAACTACAGGTTCGACTTGTACGGGGCCTTCATCGAAAAGTCGATCACGGAGCTGATGAGCTCTAGTGGCCTGTTCGGCTTCATCATCCCGCATACTCTGCTCAGCAACACATCGTTCAAACGGCTGCGGCGATTGCTGGCAACGTGTACCCACGTATACCAGGTTGTGGACTTCGGACCTGGCGTCTTTGAACATGCAAGGAACGAGACCATGCTGCTCTTCTTTCAGCTGACCGAGCCCGAGGCTGATTCAGTTGTGGAGGTCGTAAGAGCATCGCCGAAGACATTCCTGGTTGACGATACCCGCTTCGCGATACACCAGCGCGATTGGGCCACGGATGATGGTGAGGCATGGCCCGTGCATCTCTCGCCAGAGGAGACGCCGATTCTCCAAGCACTTAACAGGGTGGCTGCTCGATTGGGCGACTTCTGTACGGCAAACCAGGGACTCAGAACGGGGAATAACAAGAAATACTTGTCTACCAAGCAGCACGGGCCATCCTGGCTCCCCGCGGCGGGAGGGCGACATGTAGCACGCTACTATCCGTTGCAGAGAGAGCTGTACGTCGACTACAGGCCTGACGCACTAGACGCGCCGAGAGATCCAAACATTTTCGCCGCTCCGGAGAAGATCGTTGTCCAGGAAGTCCGCAACATAGCTCTGAAACGGCGGATTGTTGCCACCATCGATGTGGAACAGACCTACTGTCTTCAGTCTACGAACGTGATCAACCTCAGACCGAAGTGCGAACTAGACATAAGGTATATGTTAGGGCTTCTGAACAGCCATGCCGTTAATGTGTGGTTTAGATCCCGATTCACAGGGAATAACCACATCGCCTCGCATCAGCTGTTGAGGATACCGATCGCCGTTCCGGAGAAGGCACAGCACGGCAGAATGGTCAACCTAGTTCAAACCATGCTCGACCTCCACAAACAACTCGCCTCCGCCAAGACCTCCCACGACAAGACCACCCTCCAACGCCAGATCACCGCCACCGACCACCAGATCGACCAACTCGTCTACGAGCTCTACGGCCTGACCGAGGAGGAGATCAGGATTGTGGAGAGGAGCTCATGAGAGGTGAGAGATGAGTTGTGCCGACGTTCCTTCGGGTGAGCGATTTCACGAGCGCATGGGATTACGCATCCCCCAGGAAGAGGCAAGGCGCCGGTTCGTTGCGCGAGTAGCTGGCTTATTCGATCAGATGACACCCACGCAGAAGGAGCGCATCGTCAAGAAGGTTGCCTTCGAAACAGGGGACCTCCGTCTCGGGGCAGGTCCCAAACATCTTGAACAGCAAATGGCCCTACCTCTGTATGGAAAGCTTGCTCGACAGGTAAAGGCCGACGCGGACGTCGCCAGTATCCTGTCGGATTGGGAGCAGACGTTGATAGCGATAGAGGCACTCTACGGGTGTATGTCTGCCGGACAGCAGCAGGAACTGTCGCACCGGGTTCATGGTCTCCTTCAGGGAGCCGAGGTTGACCTCGGAATTGCGTGGAGAGACGGGCGGTTCTGGAGGAAAGGCGCACGCCTATTGGATGAGGCTCTCGTTCATGATGAACTGGACTGGCTCGCTGGGCCGGGATTCGCAGCCATACGAAGGCCGTTCGCGCACGGGCTGCGCCTCTACCGAGTGGCGGGCTCAGATAGCGAGATGCTGAAGAGCGCTGTTGCCAGCATGTATGAGGCAGTCGAAGCTATGGCGAAGCTCTTGACGGAGTCCGACCGCGACCTGTCTGCGCTCAAGGATCAGGTGGTGAAGGCGCTTGGGCTGCCAAGGGAACTGCGAGCAGTTCTCGACCCGTACGTTGCGTACGGCTCCAGGTTCCGACATGCTGACTCGGCTGTGGACAGCGCACGCGGTACACGGCCGCACCTCGGAGAAGCTGAGGCGGAGTTCTACGTCTACTTGACGGGGCTTCTCCTTAGGCTCGGCCGCGGGAAGCTGGAGCACATTCGAGATGACGCAGAAGAGGATCGTACGGGTCAACCTCGAACGCAGTAGTACAGGAGGGTTATGGAGGAACGGCTGAAGTATGTTCTCTCGCTGATCAACGAATGGCTCCGCTTTGCGGAGGCTAAGAACGCAGCGCTTGTGGCCGCTGACACTGGTATTGTGCTTGGAGTTATCTCAGTCTTCAGTGGACATACGGGCTATTGATAGTGTCTATGTGCTCTCCTATGTCATCTCTGGACTCTTCTTCGCTTGTCTCGGCGGGCTCGCCTCGCTTCTGTCAGCGCCGGTGTAAAACTGACCCACTAGCACTGTACTATTATCTTGAGACTGGATAACGAGTAGGTGCACGCACTGCTACACCTTCGAGCGGCGAACAAGCCCTCCGGGACAGATGGCCTGGTCAAGTACACTGCCGAACGCCTTGCGGATGCAGCGCTGCCGAACATCGAGCGGTGCGTGCATGAGCTTTCAATCTCTGAGATTTAGGCTCCGCGGGATTTGTGGGGCATGACAACCATGCCGACTGGGGGATCGTGCTTTGAAGACCGGGGCAAGGAGGAGGTGAGCGCGTGACGGTCGTCTACCACGCCACTCGGCATCGTGGCCTGCACCAGCTCGCGCCCAAGCCGAGCACGCATGGCCAGCCTTGGGTCTACGCGTGCAAGAACCGGGTGATGGCGGCGTTGTTCCTGAGCGGGACCGGCGGTGACCTTACGTGTGCTGTGGGCCGCGACGAAGGCTCCGGTCTTCCGTACTTGTGCGAGCGCTTCGCCGGTGCGTTCGAGCA
>PUMK01000342.1 GCA_003551325.1 Candidatus Acetothermia bacterium
GCAGGAATTCCCGCCACGGGGAACGAAGTTGCATTCCCGATCGTCGGTGTGTACGCGTTGGAGGATCAGTGGCCTTATCGCATACAACACGTTCGGATCTATGTCATGGAGACGGTGCTGCTGGAGCAGATCCAGGCCCGGGGGTCGAGCGACTAGACCGCTGTTCATAAGGTGCAACTTGCGGGCCGATCGGCCGTGTGATCGCGGGTCCGAGCTTCCGGGACAATCGCAGAGCTGAGTTCGCAGAACGTTTGAAGAGAACGGCATCTCGTGCTTGGATAGGCTTATGGAGCAGACGCTCGAGGCGTTCTGCTCTTGCACACTCATGTGCCCCCAACATTCTCACCGGCGAGTCGTCTGGCGTTTGACTACGCCGCACAACCGTTCCAGCGCTAGCAATGCTCTCCTTGCAAAGGCGCTGACCAGCGGCGACGCAATGAGAACCGTCGCTCCCACGAACAACACCGAAGTCAGCGTATCTTCTCCTCCTGGGTGAGGATCGACCAGCCGCGCAGCACCTGCTTCCACATCACCACCGCCCACCGGGTGAACACGCGCTTTCAAGCACTTTCCCTGTTCAACAAGCTGTTACCATGATACGATATTCTTCCTGGGAGGCGCGAACGGCAGGAGGATGGCGAACATGTGGCGTACGTGGGGCTGGCGGGCATGACGTTGAGCATCGTCATCGCTTTCCTGGAGCGGGCAGCGATCGTCATCCTCGCCGGGTACGTTCTCTTCCGGGTTCCGCTGCTTCGCCCGTTTGCCGAGGACCGCGCGCCCTCCAGGCTTGCCAGTGCCACGTTGGGGGTCCTGTTCGGACTGTTCTCAATCTACGGCACTGTCTCCGGCTTCCCCGTACTCGGCGGGGTGATCAACCTTCGCGATATGGGACCCCTGATTGCCGGCCTCGTAGGAGGCATGGCTCCAGGGACCATCGCGGGCTCCATGGGAGGCATCCACCGTCTGCTGATGGGGATCGCCGACTGGGAGGCCTATGGCCTCACGGCCATTCCCTGCGCGGCAAGCACCGTTCTCATAGGTATCGCCGCCGGGCTCATCCGTCAGAAGTGGGGCCTTCTCAGGCCCGGGCACGCTGGTCTGACCGGCGGGGTGCTGGAGGCGGGGCACATCGCCCTAGCTGTGCTGCTCGCCGGCCGGCCGACGGAAATGCTCCGGCTCAGCACGATCCAGACGGCGTGGATCGAGGTGGGGCGCCCCGCTGCGCTCCCCATGATCCTGGTCAATGCCCTTGGGGTAGCCATGTTCTTCGGCGTGTTCAGTCTCTACCGGCGCGAACTCACGGGTTTCCGCGAGCGCGATCAATACTACAGCCAGGTGGAGCAGCGCAACCTCGAGCTACGCTCGGTGTTCCACATCTCCCAAAGCATGAACGAAAGCAGCACCGATCTGGAGAGCACCATGCGCACAATCGCAAAGCACGTGCAGGAAATGCTTCGATCCGACGGGGTGAGGCTGTATGTACCGGCTACGAACGGCGAGGGACTCGAAATGGCCGCCACGTACGGACCGCTGTGTTCGACGCGCGTTACCCCAGCCTTTGGGGACCGTGAGCCCGCCTCGTGGATCGGAGAGAAGCGACAGGGCCTGCTGTTGGAGGACGCAACCGCAGACACCACGCAGCCCAAAGGCGACGAGGACATTGGAAGCCTTGTGGGCGCCCCGCTCCTCCACGGCGAGGAGTTCTTGGGAGTCGTGGAGGTCATTGCCAAGGAACCCGGCACGTTCAACTCACACTCCCAGCGTCTATTGGAGACGATCGCCCCCCAGGCGGCGGTTGCGGTGCACAACGCCCGCCAGGTCGAAGCCCGTGAGCGTGCGCTCCGGGAGACCATCGAGAAGCTCCAGATCCAGATCGACGAGGGGGAGAAACAACGCCAAGTCGAGGAAATTACCGAAACCGACTACTTCCAGTCCCTGCGCCAGCAGGCCGACCGGCTGCGCGGTCATCCATCCTAGTCCAGAGAGCGACGCCGCAGCCGCCGTCAGTCTCCAACCCCCCTCTCTCCGACGAAAGCAACAGATCACTGGGAAGGTGAAAAGGACCTATCGCCCCGTCAGACAGGCTGGGAGACCATCGTGCTGTCTAGGGACGTATGCGGAACTTGCTGGAACGCTGCTCGAGCGCGGTGGCCAACAAAGCGAGATCTCCTTCTCTGAGAGCGTTCTCCTGCTCTGCTGTAAGCTCACAACCGAGCGAACGTGCAGCACCTCGACCGCGATAACCCTATAGGCCCAAGCATTGGAGGCGGTAGTCGCAGCTGGGGTAGCCCGCCCGCTACAATGCCAGGGAGGAGGGAGGACGGGTGGAATCCGATAGACTGCTTGAGGAGTTGCGCCAGCTGTGCGCCTTGGTGCGTGAGGAAGGCTTGAGCGAACTCACCGTCGTTGAAGAGGGACGCAGGATCACCCTGCGAAGGCCCACGGAGGTTACGGCACAGACGCCGGTGTGCGCAGAGCCCGCACCTGAGGAGTATGTACGTTCGCCGGTCGTGGGGACGTTCTGGCAGAAACCGGCGCCGGGACAGCCACCGTTCGTCACCGTGGGAGATGCGGTATCGCCCGGACAGGTCCTGTGTGTGGTGGAGGCCATGAAGGTCATGAACGAAATCCGCGCGGACCGCGCCGGGATCATCGATGACATCCTGGTGGAGGACGGTTCGCCGGTGGAGTACGGACAACCGCTGTTCGTACTGCGTACCACCCCCTGACCGTGGAGAAGGTCCTGATTGCCAACCGCGACGAGATCGCCCTCCGCATCCTCGACGCGTGTCGGGAGCAGGGCCTGAGCGCGGTCGCGGTGTTCTCAGAGCCGGAGCGCAACGCAATGCATGTCCGCGAAGCAGCGAAATCGGTCTGCCTTGGGCCAGCCGACCCACGGCGCTCCTACCTCTCCGTGCCCGCGCTGATGGCC
>PUMK01000295.1 GCA_003551325.1 Candidatus Acetothermia bacterium
CAAGGGCCTGGGACAGGGTGGTCGGGTACGGATCGGGGGTGTCGAGCTTGAGCTTACGTGGTAAGGTGGGCGTCTTTGGCGGGACGTTCAACCCCATACATGTTGGGCACTTGACGGTGGCAGAGAGGGCGATGGCACAGTTCGAGCTCGCAGAAGTCGTGTTCGTCCCTACGGGGCATCCTCCCCACAAACCGGTGGCTGGCGGGATATCGGGGGCGCTGAGGTACGAGATGGTGCGGCGGGCAGTGGCTGACCGACCCCGGTTCTCCGTCTCGCGCGTGGAGTTGGACAAAGACGGCCCCGCCTATTCGGTGGACACCGTGGCGGCGTTGAGCGAGGTGTACGCTCAGGGTATTGCGTTTCTTGTGGGGGCGGATATCTTCCTACGTATTGAGGAGTGGCGGGAAGCGGAGCGTCTGCTCAGGAGCTGCCCGTTCATTGTTGCGCCTCGAGACGGGGTGACCCCCGAGGACTTCAGGAGGCCGCCGTTCGATCAGGCGGAACTCTACTTCCTGGAGATGCAGCTCATCGATGTGTCGTCGTGGGAGATCCGCCGTCGTTATCGCGATGGTGAGGATGTAGAGGGGTTGGTTCCGATGGCGGTGGATGCCTTCATCCGGGAGCGCAATTTGTACGACATGGTCCGGGGAGGCCATGTCGGATAAAATCCACACAGAAGGAGGCTGGTGGTAATAAAACGCCTGTTTCGTGTCAACGAAGAGATCCGTGCACGGGAAGTACTGCTGATCGATGGGGACGGACGAAACATTGGCCTGACGCCGATTGAGCAGGCATTGTCCTTGGCTCAGGAGCAAGGTGTAGATCTCGTGGAGGTGGCTCCGGAAGCGAACCCGGTGGTCTGCAGGGTGGTGGATTACGGCAAGTACATGTACCAGCTGGAGAAGCGGGAGAAGAAGCAGCGCAAGTCCGCTCGGCTGAAAGAGATGAAGTTCACCATTCAGACCGGCGAGCACGACTTCAAGACGAAGCTTGCGCGGATCCGACAGTTTCTGGAGAGTGGGGACAAGGTACGGGTTACGATCTTCTTCAAGGGGCGTCAGATCATACACTCGGATAAGGGGCAGGAGATGCTTTCTCGAGTGGTGGAGGCCACGCAGGATATTGCCAAGGTGGATCAGGGAGCGGTAAGCAAGGGCCGGACACTGCAGATGCTCTTGACGCCTTTGCCACGTAAGGGGGGTAGGGATGAAGGGAAAGACGCATAAAGCTGCAGCCAAGCGATTTAAGGTGAAGCCCAGCGGTCGGGTGTTCCATCGCAAGGCCGGGTATGTGCACAAGCTGAGCAAGAAGCGCTCCAAGGACCGGCGGCAGGCACGTCGGGAACAGGAAGTCGGGCGCGCGGACCTGCGGCGCGTGCGTGAGTTGCTGTCGAGCTGAGGAGGGAACGATGCGGGTACCGGGCGGTGTAAAGCACAGCAGACGTCGCAGGAAGGTGTTGGCGCAGGCGAAGGGGTTCAAGGGCAAGCGCCGCAACTGCTACCGTATTGCAAAACAGTCGGTGGTCAAGGCCTTGGTGCATCAGTACCGGGCACGCCGCCTGCGCAAACGTGATATGCGGAGATTGTGGATGGTACGCGTTGGCGCCGCTGCTCGGAGTCACGGGCTGTCCTATTCCAAGCTCATTGGTGGGCTCCGTAAGGCGGAAGTGGGTATGAACCGGAAGATGCTTGCCGACTTGGCCATACACGATCCGGAGGTGTTCGGGGAGCTGGCCACCATGGCACGGGAGGCTATGGAGCGTTAGCATGCCAGCCCGCCCGGGCGAAAGCGGGTTGGAGGGGGAACGCGATGCTGAGGGCCCGCGCGGACATAGAGCGTGGGTTCGACCAGGGGCCGTCTGAGGCTGCAGGAGAGGGTGTGCGTGGGAACGTCTGTGGTTCTCGACGCACACAGTTGTTTCTGCAGGGGCTGCCCCTGCTTCTTCGGTTAGGTTGGACGCCTGAAGAACGTGCGCTGGCGCGCACCGTATGGGTTGAACTCATCTTGGATGTCTCTTACGACGGCTCCGGAGAGCTTTCTGCGACCGTTGATCTCTACGAGGTTGTCAACGTCGTCAAGACCTTATCTGATCAGGAGTTTCGCCTGGTTGAAGACGTGGCCGAGCTTCTGGCTGACCGCCTGCTGGCTGCGTTCGACTTGTTGCAGCGCGTGCGTGTTGAGATACGCAAGCCGAATCCTCCAGCCGGGTTCGTCGTAGCGGCGACGGGCGCGGTGGTTGAACGGGGTCGCGATGGTTGAAACCTATCTTGGTCTAGGTGGGAATCTCGGGGATGTGGAGTCGCGGTTTGCCCGTGCTGTGGAGGAGCTTTCGCACCATGGCGTACAGGTGAGCGCCCGCTCATCCATCTACCGTACGGAGCCGTGGGGCTATGACGACCAAGCGTGGTTTCTGAACCAGGTTGTCCGTGCGGAGACTTCGCTCGACGCTGTGGAGGTCCTTGAGACATGTCTACAGGTTGAACGATCGCTGGGGCGCGTGCGGGGGGAGCGCTGGGGGCCTCGCACGATCGACATCGACCTCTTGCTGTACAGTGACCATGTGATCCGTGAAGCAGCGCTTCAGGTACCCCACCCTCGCATGGAGAAGCGGGGGTTTGTGCTGGTTCCGCTTGTGGAATTGGCTCCGGATCTGCGACATCCAGTATTGGAAAGGACGATGGCGGAGCTCCTGGAGCTGTTGACGGACGAAAGGAGGGTAGAACGAGTAAGGGAAATCTTATCCTGATCAACGTCCAGCGAGGGCCCGCTGGGGTCCGGAAACGTGTCGCGCTGGTGGAGGAGGGTCGGCTGGTGGAGATGTTCTTCGACCTGCCGGGGAGACGTATTGTTACTGGCAGCATCTACAAGGGACAAGTGGAGACTGTCCTGCCTGGAATGGGTGCTGCGTTTGTCGATGTGGGAGAGCGACA
>PUMK01000252.1 GCA_003551325.1 Candidatus Acetothermia bacterium
ACCTGCGCATCATGGGGCGGCCGAACCTGCCATTGCTCGGCCGCCCCTCTGCAATCGGAACTGCAGCCAGCTGGCTCCCCCTACCCCCTGCGTGGGCGGTGCTCGCAGCGGCGGGACTGGCAGCGCTGGCCGCGAAGCTCCTGATCGACATGTTCTTCCGCACGGAACTGGGTCTTGCCGTGCGAGCCGCTGGGGGAAATCCGGGGCTCCTTCAGGCGTACGGTGCCAACCCAGGGAACATGGTCGTGCTCGGTTTGGCCGTTTCCAACGGGCTTGTCGCCTTGTCGGGCGCCTTAGTTGCTCAATACTCCGGGTTCGCCGACGTCAACATGGGTGTGGGCATCATCGTGGCCGGCCTGGCATCGGTGATCGTGGGAGAGATGATCCTACGCCCAAGAACGGTGGCCTGGGCCACCATGGCAGTCTTGCTCGGTTCGTGTCTGTACCGCGGGGCAATCTTGGTGGCGCTGCGCTATGGGGGTGCGCTCGGCTTCACCCCCTCCGACCTGAGGCTCCTCACAGCGTTGGTTGTGTTGACGGCTCTGGTGGCACCTGTGGTTAGGGGAAAGCTGCGAAGGGAAGAGGCATGAGTCTAAGACTAGAAGATGTCCACAAGAGCTTCGCCCTGCCTGGGCAGCGTGTGCACGCGCTGCGAGGCGTCAGCTTGTGCGTGAAGTCCGACGAGTTCATCACGGTTATTGGCTCCAACGGGGCGGGAAAGTCGACGTTGCTGGACATCATCGCCGGGGTCCGCCATCCAGACTCGGGAAGCGTATGGCTCGGCGACAGGAATGTCTCGTCGAGGGCGGCGCACCAACGTGCTCGATGGATCGGAAGGGTGTTCCAGGACCCGCTCAAGGGTACCGTCCCCGACCTCACCGTCGAGGAGAACCTGGCCCTTGCCTGCCGCAAGGGGTTGCGTGGACTCCGGCCGGCACTGGCCCGCCGCAGGAGAGCCCTGTGGGCGGACGCATTGGCCCGGTTGGAGATGGGTCTGGAGAAGCGCTCTCAGGAACTCTCCGGGCATCTCTCAGGCGGGGAGCGCCAGGCCCTGACCGTGCTGATGGCCACGCTTGCCCATCCGAAGATCCTCCTCCTCGATGAGCATACAGCAGCCCTCGATCCGGCCAACGCCGATCTTGTCCTTCACATCACCGAAGAGCTTGTGGAGGAGGGGAAGATGGCCACGCTGATGGTCACGCACCGCATGGACCAAGCGCTGTGTCTTGGACACCGTCTGATCATGCTCCATGCTGGGGAGATTCTCACAGAACTGGAGGGCGAGGCCAAGCGCTGTCTGGGTGTTGACGACCTCATCCGACTGTTCCACCGCAGCGGGGTGAGCGACGACGCGTTGCTGCTCGAAAAAGCGCGGTAGGGCGCGGGGCGCGGGGTCAGGTCATGCGTGATCGCATCTGCGATGCGATCACGCATGACCTGACCCCGGTTGCCGGTTGCGCTTGACTTGCACACCGTCCACACGCTAGACTGCGCGTCATGGAATACGTAACCACGAGACGGAAGGAGGTGTTGACCGGGGAAGCTACATTCTGCTGGTACTATTTCGCATAGGGCGTGACCTCGTATCGACGAGGGCACGCCGTACAGACCGCAAGAACAACTTGCGGTTTTTTCTTTTGTAAAAGGAGAGGAACATGCGAAGAATGTTGATGTGTTTATGTATCCTTGGAGTGTCGTTGATGGCTACGGCAGGACCGCTCACCATCGGCATCACACAGATCGTCGATCACCCGGCGCTCAATGCAGCACGTCAAGGCGTCATCGACGCGCTCAGCGAGGCTGGCTACGTGGAAGGGGAGAACCTCCGCGTGCTCGTCGGGAACGCCCAGGGCGACTTCTCAGTGGCCATGTCGATCGTTCAGAACTTCCGGGCTGAACGCGTGGATCTTGTCGTCTCCATCGCCACCCCAACGTCACAAGCTGCCGTACAGACATTCGGCGGAACCGACACACCAGTGGTCTTCTCCGCCGTGACGGATCCCGAGGCTGCGGGCCTCCTTGGACAACCCAATGTCACCGGCATCTCCGATCTGATCGACGTGCGGGCGGACCTTGAGCTTCTCACCCGCCTATCCCCAGACATCCAGCGGGTCGGCATGGTGTACAACCCAGGCGAAGCGAACTCGGCCGTGCTAACCGAGGCAGCCCGCGAGGCGGCACCCGAACTGGGGTTGACCATCATCGTTGCCGCAGCCGAGAACTCCGCCGCAGTCCCGATGGCGGCACAGTCGCTTCAGGGACGCATCGATGCCTTCTACGTGACCACCGACAACACCGTTGTGTCCGCTCTGGAAGCAGTCGTGGACGTAGCCAATCGTGCTGGTATCCCATTCCTGATGGCCGACCCCACAAGCCTTGAGCGCGGCGCCACGTTGTGCACAGGATTCGACTACTACGACCATGGCCTGATGACCGGCTCGGTCGTGCTTCAGATACTCGAGGGTACCTCCCCCGCGGACATCCCGGTGAGCAGGCAGGCCAGCACACAGTTGTGGCTGAACCTAGACGCGGCCTCTGCGCGGGGGCTCACATTCCCTGACGCCGTATTGGAGACAACAACCGGCGTACTGCTGGGCGGTCGGAAGTTCACGTTGGTTGAGTAGGAGAACCTGTGGCACTACTGGTGCATGCGCTGGAGCAAGGTTTCTTGTACGGCCTCATGGCATTGGGCGTGTACATATCGTTCCGGGTCCTCCGGTTTCCAGATCTGTCGGTGGACGGAACCTTCCCCTTAGGAGCATCGTTGGCCGCGACGCTCATCTTCTCGGGATGGGATCCGTTCACCGCCAGCCTGGTGGCAGCAGGAGCCGGCACCGTAGCCGGGGCGTTCACGGGGATTCTGGCCAGCCGGTTTAGGATCCAGGGCCTTCTGGCCGGCGTACTCACCATGATCATGCTGTACTCCCT
>PUMK01000033.1 GCA_003551325.1 Candidatus Acetothermia bacterium
ATCGCGCCGACCGACGATGCGTCGAGCACCGCGCAGGCCGTACTGAGAGGGCTCGCCGGTACACAAGACGGCACCATGACGTGGACGTTCAGCGGCAGACCGTCGCTTGCCTCGAGCATGTAGCGCACGCCGTCCTCTCCCAGCACGTTGGCAATCTCATGGGGGTCTGCGATCACCGTCGTTGTACCGCGCGGGAGTACAGCTCTGGCGAACTCGCTGGGTGTAACCTGTGCGCTCTCGAGATGAACGTGGGTATCGACGAAACCCGGCACCACGCAGGCACCATCGAGATCGACGACACGGCGTGCCTGATGGGCGCCGAAACCCACAACAACACCATTCCTCACGGCGACGTCGGCGCTCACCATCCGTCCTGAGAAGACATCGAGCACCGTTCCACCCTTGAGCAAAAGGTCCGCGACCTGGACTTCGTTCGCGTACGCGGCTGGTGCAGTAACATCGCTCATGATTTCAAGGATAGCCAAGCGGTGGCAGCCAGGCGAGTGCGTGGGGGGTGCGCGGGCAACACCGCGCGTGTGAACAGCCCAGGTTCGCAGGGGGACGCTGAGGTTGCCGGCTGGCACACGTGCCGGCTAGGCTTCGGTGCGGTGAGCAAGATCCTGAATCGTTGGAGAACGAGCGTGCGCGGGTGGTGAGTACGGTGTTGGGGCTCCTCGCAGATCCCGTGCCCTGGCTGTGTGTCGTGTTGTTGGGCGGCGCGGCGGGGGTGCTGCGGCGTAGTCGTGGGGTTGCTGCCGGTCTGGCGATGTGTTGTGCGTTGGTGTATGCCCTGTCCGTGGGGCCCGGGAACGACCTTCTGCTGAGGCCTTTGGAGCAGGCGTATCCGCCGCTTCACGATGCGCCGATCGAGTCCGTGGAGGCTGTGGTCGTGCTCACCGGGGGCGAAGGATGGTCACCGGAACGGCCCATCACCAGCGCGCTGTCCACCTCATCCACCGACCGTCTTGTGGAGGCGATCCGCGTGTGGCACCTTCTGGGTGAGGGCCCTCTGTTGCTCATGGTGGGGGGCATTGGGACTCCGGGGGGACGTGCCGAAGGACCGCTGATGGCGCAAGCGGCGCGGGCGCTCGGTGTTCCGGACGATGCCTTGGCGTGGGAGTCAGCATCGCGCAACACGTACGAGAATGCACAGGCCGTAAGAGCGTACCTTGGTGATGGAAGCTTCGTGCTGGTGACGAGTGCATTCCACATGCCGCGGGCCATGGAGATCTTCGAGCGATCAGGGATGGCACCGATTCCCGCGCCCTGCGGGCATGCGGCGCGCATTGTCCGCAGTGGTTGGGACTGGTTCCCGAGGGCGCAGGCTTTGTGGCGTTCGGCTCAGGCGCTGCGCGAACACGTGGCGCGCATCTGGTATCGTGTCCGCTACGGTTCCGCGGATGACCTTGTTGTGATGAATTCACAAGACGACTAGAATGCTTGCGGTGAGCCGAGAATGTGCCTAGCTGTTCCGATGAAGGTTCTCGCTGTGGATGGCACCGTGGCAACGTTGGAGGCCGGTGGCGTGCGTGCTTCCGCCCGCCTCGACGCCTTGGGGGAGACGGTAGCCGCGGGCGACTATCTCCTTGTGCACGCAGGTTTCGCCATCCGCCGGTTAGATCCGGAAGACGCTCAGGAAACGCTGAAGCTGCTGGACGAGATGCTGGCAGCCGATGATGACAGGTGATCGCTTCCTGCTGCGCGATGAAGGGCGTGGGCGGGGTCTTGCCCGGCTCCTCAAGAGGTTAACGCCGGAACACCCGATCCGGATCGTGCACGTGTGCGGCACGCACGAGATCACCATCTCCGAGCACGGACTCCGGCACCTCCTTCCAGAAGGCGTAACCGTTCTTGAGGGCCCCGGCTGTCCCGTGTGCGTAACGTCCACGGTCGACCTCGATCGAGCAGTAGCACTGGCCGAACGTGGAGTCGTGGTGTGTACCTTTGGCGACATGATGCGCGTTCCGGGGACGCGGAAGACCCTCGACGATGTGCGGACCGAAGGCGCTTCGGTGCATACCGTGCTCTCCGCGGCCGACGCGGTCGCGCGTGCCCGAAGGACACCCGACCGTGACGTGGTGTTCTTCGCGGTGGGCTTCGAGACCACATCCCCGGGTACCGCGGCCGTGCTCCTCGACGATCCCCCGGAGAACTTCTCCGTGCTCTGTGCCCACAAACTCATCCCCCCAGCTGTGGGGGCGCTGATGGACATGCCCGGAACGAAGCTCGACGGCCTGCTGGCGCCGGGTCATGTCTCCACTGTGATCGGCGCCCGGGCGTACGCGCAGCTGGCGGAGGGACACCGGCTCCCGGTTGTGATCGGAGGGTTTGAACCCCTCGATGTGCTCTACGCCTTGGTCGTGCTCCTGAAGCAGCTTCGTGAGGGGAGGGCGGAGGTGGAGAACGCCTACCCACGGGCGGTCAGCTGGGGTGGGAGTCCGAGGGCACAGGAGCTCATCCGCTGCGCCTTTGTCCCTTGCGATGCACGGTGGCGGGGCATCGGCACAATTCCGGTCTCGGGTCTGGCCGTGCGGGATGAACGTGCACACCTGGACGCGGCGCATCGCTACGATCTCCCCGAGCGCGAGGGTCAGGAAGTGGTGCCTGGCTGTCGCTGCGCTGACGTGCTCGTAGCAAGGGCTGTGCCTAGCGATTGCCCGCTGTTCGGGGCTGCATGCACGCCGCTTACCCCGGTAGGACCGTGCATGGTGGGGGCGGAGGGTGCGTGCTCCGTGTGGCATAGGCATGGTGGGAGGGCTGGCCTTTGAGACGTGATTCGGGTCGCATCGGGGCGATGCATGGGGCGGGCGGCGAGGTCATGGGGCGCCTTCTGGCGGAGCACATCTTGCCCGTGTTCTCATTGCGCTCTGCCGGAGAGGTAGGCTTGGACGCCCTGGACGACGGTGCTTCGTTGAGTCTCCCC
>PUMK01000185.1 GCA_003551325.1 Candidatus Acetothermia bacterium
TGAACCTGTCGCGAGACCGCATCCTTGGTTTCTCGCTGCAGTTGCCGGACCTCCAGGAGCAACGTGCCATTGCCCACATTCTCGGGACGCTGGACGACAGGATCGAGCTGAACCGGCGGATGAGCGAGACGCTGGAGCAGATGGCGCGGGCGCTCTTCAAGTCGTGGTTCGTGGACTTCGACCCCGTCCGCGCCAGAATGGAGGGCCGATGGAATCCTGGCCAGTCCCTCCCCGGCATGCCCGCCCACCTCTACGACCTCTTCCCCGACCGCTTGGTGGACTCCGAACTCGGCGAGATTCCCGAGGGGTGGGAGGTGGGATGTTTCGGCGATGTTGTTGAACACCTGCGGGAGAATGAGTCCCCACTTGAATCCCCGAACACCGCATTCCACCACTTTAGCATCCCGGCGTTTGACGAAGGCCAATGGCCGAAGGTTGATCTGGGCGAAGCCATCAAGAGCCAGAAGTCCCGCGTGCCACCGGGTGCCATCTTGCTGTCCAAGCTCAACCCTGAAATCGAGCGCGTGTGGTTGGTTGATGTGCAGCCTAACACTCGTGCCGTCTGTTCCACCGAATTCTTGGTACTCTCCCCGCGTCCTCCGGCCGGTCGGGCCTTTGTGTGCTGCCTCTCCCGATCGCCTGTCTTCCGCCAGGAGATCGAGGGTCTCGTCACAGGAACGTCAAAAAGCCATCAGCGTGCACACGCTAGTGCCATCCTCGGTCTTGCCGTCGTGCGTCCGCCAACGGCACTTGTCGACGGATTCGAGCAGTCGGCCGAGCGGATGCTGGCGCGAACGCTTGCGTGTCGTCGCGAGTCCCGCACCCTCGCCGCCGTCCGCGACACCATACTGCCCAGGCTCATCTCCGGCGAGCTGCGGGTGGAGGGCGCGGAGGCATTCATTCACGAAGCCAGCCCGGGAGAAGGCAACTCAGAGGGAAAGGAGGATTGAAACATGATGATCAAGCGCGCATTCATCAGTTTTGACTACGACCACGACGAGGACCTGCGCAACCTCCTTGCGGGGCAGGCAAAGAACACGGACTCGCCGTTCGAAATCAAGGACCGATCTCTCAAGGAGCCCCTGACTGGCGACTGGAAAGACAAGGTTCGACGTCGAATGGACAACATCGATGTGGTCATCGTGATCTGCGGTGAGCACACGCACACGGCCGCTGGTGTTGTGGCGGAACTCACGATCGCCCGCGAGAAGACGAAGCCGTACTTCCTCTTGTGGGGTCGGAACGGTAAGACGTGCACGAAGCCGACGTCAGCGCTGTCCACCGACAAGATCTATGAGTGGACTTGGGACAACCTAAAGTCTCTGATCGGCGGCGCGAGGTGAGGGAGTCATGACGGAGGATCCTGCACTGAAGTTGATTCAACACACGGAGCAGTCATACGGCGCCACGTTCCGGGCCGACCTTTTCGAGCAGTACAAGCTCTATGTCGAGTCCGCCGAGAAGATCAGTGAGCGACGCGTGGCGGCGAACAACTACCTCCTGACAGTCAACGCATTCCTCGTGACGCTGTACGGGTTGGTTGCAGCCAGCCGGTTCAACACGCTCTGGACAATCCTCGTGCCCGTGGCTGGTTTGCTTGTGGCGCTGACTTGGCACCGCATCATCACGTCGTACCGTGACCTGAACACCGTCAAGTTCAAGGTGATCCATGAGCTTGAGCAACAGATGCCAGCGGCACTCTACGACTACGAGTGGCAGAAGGCCGAGAAGGGGCGGGGCAAGGCGTACCGTCCGCTGTCCCATCTCGAATGCTGGATTCCAATCACCTTCATGGTGCTGTACGTGCTGTTGGCGGCGCTGAGCGCCACGGGGTTGGCGAATTGAGCTCGTTCTCCGAATCCACCGTGGAAGACGCAGCCCTTGCCTGGCTGCAGGGTCTCGGTTGGAACGTCGCCCACGGTTCGGACATCGCTCCGGACGCGTTGGGGGCTGAGCGGACCAGCTACGGCCAGGTTGTTCTGGAGCGCCGGATGCGTGATGCGCTGGCTCATTTGAACCTTTGGCTCCCCCCCGAGGCGCTGGAGGACGCGTTCCGCAAGCTCACCCGGCTCGAGGGGGCAACGCTAGAGGCGAGGAACTGTGCGTTTCACCGGATGCTGGTCGACGGGGTCACGGTGGAGTACCGCGCCGATGATGGCGCGATCCGCGGTGCACAGGTAAGCGTCATCGACTTCGAGAATCCGGACAACAACGACTGGCTGGCCGTGAACCAGTTCACCGTCTCAGAGAACAGGCGGACGCGGCGGCCGGACATCGTGCTGTTCGTCAATGGCTTGCCCCTGGGGGTGATCGAGCTCAAGAACCCCGGGGACGAGGATGCCACGGTGTACGCTGCCTTTCAGCAGCTTCAGACCTACAGGGCCGAGATCCCGTCGCTGTTTGCCTACAACGAGGTTCTGGCAGTCTCAGACGGGAGCCTGGCGCGCTTGGGAACGTTGACCGCGGGCTTGGAGTGGTTCAAGCCCTGGCGGACGGTCTCGGGCGAGTCGGTGGCCGAACCAAGCCTCTCGGAACTCCAGGTGCTCCTCCAGGGCGCGTTCGACAAGCGACGGCTCCTTCATCTGGTGCACGACTTCGTCGTGTTCGAGGAAGACCGCGGGGATGTTCCGGCGAAGAAGATGGGCGGCTACCACCAGTTCCACGCCGTGGAGGTAGCGGTGCAGGAGACCCTGCGCGCGGCGCGGGCGATCCAGGAACAGGAGGTGCGCGAGCCCCCGGGGCGCTACGAGACACGGAGGCCCGGAGGAGAACCCGGGGATCGGAGGATCGGTGTCGTCTGGCACACGCAAGGGTCGGGGAAGAGCTTGACGATGGCCTTCTACGCCGGCCGGATCATCCGTGAGCCGGCGATGGAGAACCCGACGCTCGTCGTGATCACCGACCGGAACGATCTCGATGATCA
>PUMK01000161.1 GCA_003551325.1 Candidatus Acetothermia bacterium
ACAGCGGCGCGTTGCTGCCTCCCGGCAGCGAGCAGAATCCCCAGGCAGCGTACGCCGTCAACGTCAGCGGCACGTACCATGTGCTCGAGGCGGCCCGACTCCTCGGCGTGAAGCAGGTCATCTTCCTCAGCACCCTCGCGGTGTTCGGCCGGGACGTCCCGAAGGTGGTACCCAACGACGCCGCCCAGCATCCCCCATCGATGTATGGTACATCCAAGGTCTGTGGTGAGCGACTGGGAGAGTACTACCACCGCAGGTTCGGCATCGACTTCCGCGGCGTGCGGCTGACGCCGCTCCTGGGCATGGGCAGGTTCGACACCGCCCAGAGCGCCTACATCTACCGTTCGGTACAGGAGGCGGCTCTCGGCAATCCCTACACCATTTACGTGGCGCCGGAGACCTCCATATCCGTGACCTACGTCAAGGACGCTGCTTGGGGGCTGCTGGACCTGAAGAACGCCCCGCACGACAGCCTGACGCGACGCGTCTACAATCTGTATGCCTTCAGCATGACCGCGGCGCAACTGGCAGAGGCCGTCCAGCGCGCCGTGCCGGAAACGAAGCTGGACTTCCGGCCCGACCAGAAGATGATCGAGCTGGTGCAGAACCTGCCGGAGCGACTTGAGGACACGCCCGCGCGGGAGGACTGGAACTGGACCATCCGCTACGACCTCGATGCGGCCGTGCGCGACATGATAGAAGATGTGCGGGCGCACCGCGGAGTGTTTCTGTAGACGTGTACATCCTGCGGGAGCCAAGGTGCGCTGCGCGCGGCGTGACACCCTGTAGGGCGGGCATGCACGTAGGGGCCGTTCGAGAACGGCCCGGGTGGTGCGGGCGGGGTGATTATATGTAGGGGCCGCATACATGCGGCCCGCCCGGACCTACACGGACACGCACCGACGCCCACGGACCGGGTGGTGACACCGGTGGACTGGCGCGGCGGATCGGCGTAGGGGCACACCGCGCGCAGCGCACCGCTGGCCACGCAGTGTGTCAATGCCGCGTGCCCGCCCGGGGGTTGGGCGGGGCGATTATACGTAGGGGGCGCATACATGCGGCCCGCCTGGGGCCATGGTTGGGCCTTTCCGCCCGCTGCAGGCGTGTCCCTGTGGCGCTCCGTAGAACGATAACCGCGGCACCGTGATCCTCACCGACACCGGCATGTCATCCGGTGGAAGGTGGGCAACACAGGTGTTGCCCCTACATTACCCACACCACCCATCGGGTGGCACTGGGTGGCTCCGCCCGCTGCAGGCGTGTACACCGTCCCCTGCCCCTGGACCTCACGCGTTATCGCGTTCCAGCGACGCCTTCATCTCAAGAACCGCGGTCCTGAGCGGCGGCAGATCACGCGTGACTATCTGCCATATCCTGCGAAGATCAAGTCCGAGATAGTCATGAACAACCACATTGCGAAATCCCGCGATGTACTCCCAGGGCACGGACGGCTGTGAGGCTCTCAGGCTTTCCGAGAGACGTTGGCTTGATTCTGCGAGAGTCTGCAATTCCCTCAGGACCGCACTCTGAGTCTTGCGATCCCCAAAAAGACACCTTCACCCTACGCAGTGTGACTGTCAATCCAATGGAGGCACTCAAGCATGTGATCCAGATATACCCGGTCGCCCTTCACAACGGCACCGCCTCGGCCAGTATCACATCCTTGAGGTCCGGTCGCAGAGCGGGAGCTTCCACCACATCGACGCGGCGACCCATCAACGCCTCCAGTTCAGCGACAAGGCCTCCAGGGAACCAGGGCGTTGTCGGTCCGGTCACCTCGATCAGGAGATCGACGTCGCTCTCAGGCCCCAATTCGCCGCGGGCAGCGGAACCGAAGACGTGAATCGAGGTGACGCCATGCCGCGCAGCGATACGCATGATCTCGTCCCGTTTCTGCCGGATATCTTCGGCAATAATTGGCGACATAGCATTTTCCTCCCGCTCACCGTTAGCCCTGACACTCACATTTTATGTTGATGGCAGCATGCGGGCAAGATGCGAGACTGGCGGGATCCGGCGGCCGTGGTTGGGGGCCCGCTGGCTGGCGGGCCGTTCGCGAACGGCTCCTACATTACCCTTTCCCCCACGGGATGCCGCACCGCGACCGGATCAAGCACTGCATAGTTTATGGGTACGCAACCGGCAGGGGTTAAGCCGCCAGGTCGGGGAGCTCACCACAGCACTGCGCTCGGCGGCGCCCCTGCCGGAAATCCACCACACATCCACCCCACACGTAACAGTGGCGGATGGTTGTGACAACTGTATGTCACGATTTTGGGGGCGCAGCAGGAAAATGCGGCGATGTGGCTTCAGAAGACCACCTGCAGCAGCCGGAATGGAACAATCGTATGTAGGGGCCGATCGGGAACGGCCCAGCGTTGCGGGCGGCGTGATTATGGGCAGGGGCCGCGTACATGCGGCCCGCCCGGCAACACGGACAATCACGGACATGCAAGGACACGCACCGACGCCCACGGACCGAGTGGTGACGCCGGATGATGGGCGCGGCGGATCGGCGTAGGGGCGCATCGCGATGCGCCCGTGGGCGGGTTGGGGTGGCATTCGGTTTTCGTAGCGGCACACCGCGCGCAGCGCACCGCTGGCCCCGCAGGGTGTCCCTGTCTCAGCCCCCGACCGCCGAGGGGACAATGGGGTGGTCTTCCGTAGGGC
The DNA here is from genome assembly GCA_003551325.1 of Candidatus Acetothermia bacterium. GTDB lineage: Bacteria > Bipolaricaulota > Bipolaricaulia > Bipolaricaulales > Bipolaricaulaceae > B1SED10-245. The sequence continues at coordinate 2,671 of PUMK01000161.1, forward strand.
CACGCTGCCGCGTGCCCGCCGCACGGACGTCAATCACCATGAACAACGCGCCCTTGGGCCTGTGATCCGACGGATGGCGGGTCGCATGCATGCGGCCCCTACCATTTCCCCATCCCTCTCAGCGGGCACGCGGCAGCGTGCCCCTACGCCGGAATGGGATTCACGTTATTCACATCACAACCGCGGGTCTGTCATTCGATGGGTGGCGGGTGGTCCGCGGCGTGGGGTAATGCC
>PUMK01000261.1 GCA_003551325.1 Candidatus Acetothermia bacterium
AGTCGCTCGAAGCGCGCCCGGCCATCGGGCGAGCACGTACCCTCATCGAGCGCCGCACGAACAAGCGCACTCAGCGGCCGATGGCGCCTGTGGGCATCCGAAGTGAGACGCGCCAGATCATCCGCAGGCACATCGTACAGCTCAGACCCGGCAAGGTGATGGAAGGCACGGTCGTTCCCCGGGTCGGCAACCTGACGAAGGAAAGAGAGGATCAGCTTCACGTCCTCTTGATCGAACAGTCCTTCACCCGAGCGCCCCCCCAACACCCAGGGCACACCCTGCTCGGAGAGGGCCCGCATGTACGGGTCCGGTCGATACCGGTTCCGGTAGAGGACCGCCATGGCGTGGTACGGGACGCCCTGGGAGGCGAGACGTGCGGCCTCACTGGCGAGGAACTCGGCCTCCTCAACAACCGTCGGGAAGTGTCGGTGCAGCGGATCGGGGCCTTGAGGAAGCGACGCCGCAGCACGAAGCTGTTTCGTGATCTGGACCTCAAGCTCTCCCCTCTGGGAAAGCGCCTCCAACCGGTACTGGTTATGTCCAATGAGGCACCCAGCCGTATCCAAGATTTCCTGCGTTGAGCGGTAGTTCTCCGTCAGCACCACCACACGGGACTCGGGAAAGGTCACAAGGAAGGCACGCAGGTTGTCCCAAGGGACACCCCTAAAGCCATAGATCGCCTGGTCGTCATCACCCACCGCGGTGACGTTACGATGCGCCCCAAGCAACTGCACAAGGCGAAACTGTGCTCGACTCGTATCCTGGAACTCGTCGGCCAACAGATAGGGAAACCGCTGGTGGTAGCCAGCGAGCACGCTCGGATTCTCCTCGAGAAGCCGCACAGCATGCATAATCAGGTCCCCAAAGTCCACGAGTCCCTCTTTGGCCAGAAGCTCTTGGTAAACACCGTACACCTGAGCCAGCTCCCGATGCAGAGCCACCTCGTCCTCCTGACCTCCGAAGCGCTTTGCCCAGTCGGCATACGCCTCGGGCGTGAGGGCCTCGTCCTTCGCCCTTCCCAGGAGGGAGAGCACTGGGCCCACCATGCGCAACGGTTGACGGCCAACCCTGGGCCGCAGACGCCCCCATGGCAACGCCCACAGGTGGTCGAGAACAAACAGCCGCTGGTCCCACTCGTCCAGAACGGAGAAGTCGGGCGGCAACCCAACAAGTGGCGCGTTTTCCCTGAGCAGGCGCTCGCACACCGAATGGAACGTCGCCACCCAGGCGTCCAATGCACCGTACCCCACCCATTGGAACGCTCGATCAAGCATCTCCTCCGCAGCCCAACGGGAGAACGTGAACACAAGGAGCTGGCTGGGCCGCTGTACCAAACCCTCCGAAATCAGGAAGGCAATCCGGCGTGCGATCACCGTTGTCTTTCCCGTACCGACCCCGGCAAGCACCAACGCCGGTCCCTGAGCATGGGCCACGGCTTCCCGTTGTGCTCTGTTGAGCCCTGCGCGTGCATCCGCCATGCGAGCATGGTACGCGGCCACACCCAGACCGTGCATCCCCCTGCCTTGTGGGTGAAGCATCGCCGATTACACTCTGTCCCACCCCCACGGGGGATGGGAAAGGGGTGGCTCTTGGAACGCATCGGTAGCCTCAAGGACGAGCCCGATCTTCGCACGCAGCTCATCCGCCAGCTGCGTACTGCTGAAGGACATCTATCCGGCATCCGCCGCATGGTGGAAGACGATCGCTACTGCGTGGACATCCTCAAACAAGTGGCCGCAGTGCAGGGCATTCTCGGTCGAGCTGCTCGTGTCCTGGCCCACTCACACACCCGTCACTGCATTCGCCGGGCAATTGAAGAAGGGCGCGGTGAAACAGCGATCGACGAGTTGTTCGACGCCCTCCGGTACATGGGGCACTTCTAGAGGGTGTCCTAACGTAAAGACCTTCGCACACCTGCACAGAGAAGACTCCACCACACTACCGGGCATCCTTAGACCGCTTCTTCTCGGCCTTAGCGGTGGCCTTGAGGCGTTTCTTCTCTACCTTGGCCTGCTCCTTGCTCATGCTCTCCTGTTCCTTCTTCATCCTCCGTCGCTTGAGCAGCCACTCCGCCCCGTACCGGCCCACATAACCCACGAACCCTGCAGCAAGCGTCACAAGAACCCAGAACAAGATCTGTCTGAACAACGCCATCACCGTTCAGATTCTAGTTAGGAAAGGGTTGACAAACCAACCACCCCCCGTTATCTAGAAGAACATCATGCGTTCACCTGACGACCGATCCTTCGCCAGACAGGGCACACGCGGGGGTACGAAACCGTGCTGATCACCGTTGCCCAGACCAACCCCACCGTGGGCGATTTCCACGGCAATCTCGAAGAGGCTCGGAAGGCGATCCAGGAAGCGCGCCAGGCTGGCGCCGAGCTGGTGGTGTTGCCGGAACTTGCATTGCTGGGCTATCCCCCCGGAGATCTCCTCCACTGCCCGGGTTTCCTGGACGATGCCGATCGGGCGCTCGAACAGCTCCTCCACGCATCGCGAGGGATGGGGCTTGTGCTGGGGCATGTGGTTCGGGCAGGGCACGGCCCCTCCAACATGGTGGATCCGTCGTCGGCAGCCTTTGTTGCCGGTCAGGTCCTGTACAACGCCGTACTGCTGGCCGATGACGGCGCTGTCGTAGGCCAACAGATCAAGCACCATCTCCCCTCCTTCGACGTGTTCGAGGAACAGCGGTACTTCACGCCTGGACACCGCGTGGAGGTCCTCCCCTGGCGCCATCTACGCGTGGGACTCTCCGTGTGTGAGGATCTCTGGTATGAAGGCGGTGTGCTTGGCGCGCAAGCAGACGCTGGAGTCGACCTCATCGTGAACGTGTCCGCCTCCCCCTACTTCCAAGGCAAAGCCAGCTTGCGACGAACCTTGGCCGAACGGTGGGCAAGAG
>PUMK01000322.1 GCA_003551325.1 Candidatus Acetothermia bacterium
ATGGGCTTCTTGGAGTCTCCCGAGCCTCTGTTTGGGTTGCTCGAGGGTTTGATGAAGCACGTGTTCCGGGAGGCTGCGGGCCTGGATCTCCTGACCCCGTTTCCGAGGCTCCCCTACGCGGAAGCGATGGCACGCTACGGGTCCGACAAACCTGACCTTCGGGTTGGATTACCGTTGGTCGATGTGTCTGCCCTCTATGCAGACGGGGGATTCCGGGCTTTTGCCCAGGCTGTTGCCGATGGGGGTGAGGTTCGTGCCCTGAGAGTGCCCGACGGAGCCGATGCTTCGCGCGGAGAACTCAACAAGCTGGAGAAGGAGGCGGTCGCGCTTGGTGCCTCAGGACTGACTTGGCTCAAGCGTGGAGAGACGCTGGCTTCCCCGTTGGCCAAGTTCGTGGAGGAAGGTGTCTTGGAGGACACGGCGCGCCTGGTTGAGGCGGAGCAGGGGGATCTGGTGCTCCTGTCGGCGGGCCCGCAAGCGTCGGTAACGCCTGCACTGGGTGAGCTCAGGCTTCGCCTGGCTCACAGCCGGGGACTTGTTCCCGCCGACGCGTGGGCACCCGCTTGGATCACGGACTTCCCGCTGTTCAAGCGTGGGGAAGACGGCACGCTCCACGCCGAGCACCATCCGTTTACCTCTCCTCGGGTGGACGACGTTGTGCACTTGGAGCACGACCCCCTGCGGGCTCGTGCACAGTGTTACGATCTTGTGCTCAATGGGGTTGAACTGGCCTCCGGATCGATCAGGATACACCAGCGCGAACTGCAACAGCGTATCTTGAGCCTGTTAGGCATTGGTGCGGAAGAGGCCGAGCGACGCTTCGGGTTTTTCCTACGCGCCCTGGAGTACGGTGCTCCGCCGCATGGGGGTATCGCCTTCGGACTGGATCGCTGGGTGATGATGTTGGCGGGTGAGCGCTCGTTGCGCGAAGTCATCGCCTTTCCCAAAACCGCTGGTGGGGGGTGTCCGTTGACGGGCGCGCCGGCCCCGGTGGATGAGGGGCAACTTCGGGATCTAGGTCTTACCCTTGAAGGATGAGTCGAGGACGCATCCTGCTGTGCGGTGTTCTTGTGGTCCTTCTGCTGGGCGTGTTGTCGTCGGGGCTTCGCGATATGGAGTTCCGCTCCGGCCAGTTGGGGGGCCTGCCGGAGTTGCCTGAGTCGGGTGTGGGGGCAATGCCCATCCCCCACCGCTGGGCTGAGATCCTTCTTCAGGTGTGGATATGGGTTTTCGTTGGCGGTGCGCTCATCGGTCTGGTGGTCAGCATGTTCGACAAGCGGTTGCGCAAGCGGGTGCTTCTGAGCATCGCCGGTGCGTTGTTGTTCGTTGTTGCGTTTATGGCCGTGATGGAGGCTCTTGTCGGCGAGACGTCCGAGGAACGCTTGCTCCCCGATGAGGAGGCTGTCGGCGCATGGGGGCCAGCCACGCCGCACGAACATGCGGGGCCTGCGCCGGAGCGGCCTGATGCGCCAGGTTGGCTACGCTATGTTGCAGCGGTTGCAGGGGCCACGCTGTTCCTTGCGGCGGGATGGTGGGTGGTCGGCAAGATCCGTGCGCGTCTGCGTGAGGCGGATGCACAGGTAGAGCTTCGCCAGACGGTGGCTCAAGCAGCGGAGGAATTGCGCGAAGGGCTTCCGGTGGACGAGGTGGTGATCCGCTGTTGGGCAAGGATGACCGAACTCCTGGCGCCCAAGCTCGGAGCAGCTGGGGCGCCTACGGTTACACCACGCGAGATGGCGGCCGCACTTCGTGGGCACGGTGTCCAGGATGAAGCGGTGGACGAGTTGACAGCGCTGTTCGAGGAAGTGCGGTACGGCCACAAAGACGCCCTGCCGCGGCGTGCTCGGGCCTTGTCTGCGCTTAGTGCTGTGGAGGCGGCCTATGGGGCGGGTTGAGAGAAGGCGCTCGTGGGCTGTTGGGTTTCTCCTTGCGGTGGGAATGGTTGGCTTCTCGGCCCTGCTTCTCTGGATCCACGGGGGTGCGTTGGCGAGGGCGATGGCTACGCCGTTTTTGTATCTGGGGTGGTTTGTGGACCGCCTTCCGCAGGTGCTGGTGTGGGGAACGCTCGTTGTGCTCGGGGTGCTCGTGTCGCGCCGGATGGGACGAAGGCAAGCGCGCGTGCGCCGCTTCCACGAACCATCCGTGCCTTCACAGGATGGATTGGAGACGTTGGCGCGCCAGATCAGGATGTCCGATCGCTCCCTCTGGTCTCGGCGAAGGTTGGGTGCGCGTCTAAGCCGAACGGCAGTGGCAATCCGCGTGCGCCGTGAGGGTCTAGAGCCAGAGGTTGTGTGGCGTGAACTGCGGTCAGGTCAGTGGCCGAGGGACAAAAGGCTCGCGGAAGTGCTTCGTCCTCCTCGGCGTGGTCGCCTGGGGGATGCGTATGCGCATGACCTGGAACACAGCTTGTCCTTACTCGAGGGATGGAGGAGGGGAGACGATCTTGAGCATGGTTGACATCGCGGCATGGGGGCGGGCCGTCATCGGTCAGGTGGAACGGGCGGTGGTGGGCAAACATGAACCGTTGCGGCTTGTTCTGATGAGCATTCTCGCAGGGGGGCACGTGCTGATCGAGGATTATCCCGGTCTGGCAAAGACCCTCGCTGCCCGTTCGTTCGCCCAGGCGCTTGGAATCACGTTCAAGCGCATACAGTTCACGCCGGACCTTCTGCCGGCGGACATCTTGGGGACCTACGTGCTTCACCGTGAGCGAGGGGAGTTTGAGCTTAGACGAGGACCGATCTTTGCTCAGCTCATCCTGGCCGACGAGATCAACCGCGCCACGCCACGTACCCAGTCGGCCCTGCTGGAGGCCATGCAGGAGGGGCAAGTGACTTTGGAAGGTGAAACGCTTCCGCTGCCACAACCCTTCGGCGTGCTGGCGACGCAGAAC
>PUMK01000111.1 GCA_003551325.1 Candidatus Acetothermia bacterium
AAGAAGTCGTCGTCCCTTCCGCTCGTGAGCTGCATGCTTGTTCCCTCGTAACCACAGCGGCACGCACCGCCATCGGGCAGCAGCGCGGCCCGGTCCCCCAGATCGTACCGGATGAACGGCATGGTGCAGTTGTAGAGGTTGGTGACGATCGTCCTCCCCTCAACCTCAGCGGGGAGCGGCGTTCCGTCACGATCCACGACCTCTAGCACGCACGTATCGTGGTTGATGTGCATCACGTCGGTCCGATGGGGACACTGCCAAGCGACATTGCCCACTTCCTCGGTCCCGTAGTAGTCAGCCACGCGACAAGCAAAGGCACGCTCCAGGAGCTCTCTTACGGGTGGGTGCAGCACCTCCGCCCCCGTGATCACAAGCGCGGGTCTGACCGAGCGCATGCCTTGCCGTGTCATCTCCTCGACCAACAGTGCCAAGGAGCTTGGCCTTCCCTGCACGATCAGCGGATGCTGTGCCTCGATGAGTCTCACCTGCTCGTCCAAGGGCATGGTGCGTCGAAGACGCACGATCCTCACAATCTTCAGCCCCTGTACCAGGTCGCGATCTCCCATGCTGCGCAACGCCCCCACGTCGACGATCGTCAGCGGAAAGCGGAGGCGCACGCTCTGTGCTACGGCGGCCAGCAGGGAGGCTCGGCGGAAGTAGACTTCCGGCCGGTTGAGGTACACGGTGCCCGGACCGCCTGTGGAGCCGCTGGTACTGCTGCGAAATAGCTGGTCCGGGTTTGCTCGTCGGTCGAGGTACCCTCCGTCCGCTGCTCCGAGCAGGGCCTCCCGTGGGGTGATCGGAAGGCGTGGAAGGTCGCTCCGACCCCGAAATCCGTCAACGTCGACTCCGGCGCGTTTCCAAGCGCTGTGGTAGTAGGCAACGTTGCGGTACGCATACCGTACCAGGTACCGCAGGGCGCGGTCGACCACGGTTGGCCCCTTGCGCAGTCGAAAGCGAACCCATCGGTCAGCCGCGTTCACGGGAAACGTACTCCGTGGTGCGGCGCGCCGACGTCCCTTGCATCGCATCCACGATCACCAAGCGGTCGCACTTGGCTGACCTGATCCCTGGTCGAACCTCAAACCAATCAGGGTTGGGCACGGCGCCTTCGGCCCAGGCGATCAGGGCTGCGGGAAGGTCGGCGCCGGCGAGGTGGGAAAAGGGATAACCTCCCCCGAACCGCGGGTTCATCTCAAGGACGTACGGCTGCCCCCTCTCGACGATGACGTCAACGTCGAGATTTCCCACGTGACCAAGCCTCGTGCCCACCGTCCTCCCGATCTCCTCCATCTCCGGGGACTCCACGGTCTCGGCGCGTTCGGTCTCGCCTGCGCGCATCCCCAGCTTGCGCCTCACGAAGGTAGTCACGTAGGCACCGTGAAGGTCGTTGACCACATCGAGGCCGTAGTCCTCGCCGTTGAGGCGCTGTTGAACGAGGATACTCCTGTCGGGATCAGCGCGGCCGAACCTCGCGATCAGGCTCCGGGTGGCCCTGCGGCGGGCGAAGCGGTAGGCGAGATCCAATTCCCGCACATCGTCGGCTTGATCCAGGGCAATCGACGCTGTTCCCCAGCGAGGCTTGACCATGGCAGGGAAGGCAAGTTCCCCCCGTCGGGCCGCTTCCACAGCATCCTCCAACAGGAGATAGGACGGAGGCACCGGAAGGTCACAGGAAGCAATGAACGCGTGCGCTTTCCACTTGTCGAAGCATGTGTCCACCACCTGCTCGGACGACACAACGGGGAACACCCCTTCCTTGAGGAAGAGGGTGCGTGCTGCCGCAAGAACGGGCAGTTCCAAGTCGTTGAGGGGAATGATCAGCCGGATCTCATGCGCTCGACACAGGTCCGCCAACGTCGGGATGTACGCGGCGTTGTCCACCGGCGGTACCACGAACGCGCCGTCGGCCTCGGCAAGCGCTGGTGCATCCGCCCGCGCATCAGCAGCGAACACCTCTCCTCGCCCGGCCAACGCTCGGCGGAAGTGGTCCACCAGGTAGTTGCGCCGCCCCGCGCAGGTAAGCAGGACGTTCATCGCCCCACCCCGGTTGCGTTGGCCAACGGCATGTCCCACGATCAGCTCCCGGTGTCCAGAGAGAAGGGCACGGGTTGTGGGGTGTGCCACGCTTGCTGTTCCCATTCGGACCGCAACAACCCCTGCACATGCCTGTCCACGAGGCGGCCTTGGTAGTGGAAGTGTCTTCTGAGCACGCCTTCGTTGACAAACCCCACCCGCGCGTACAGATGACGGGCTACCTGGTTGTCCGCGAGGGTGGTCACCATGATCCGTTCCAGGGAAAGGTTCGCGAAGCCGTAATTGCAGAGCCATCTGAGTACGGCAGTGCCGATACCCCTTCCTGTCTCCCCCGGTCGGACCACCATGTACATCTCCGCGCGTCGGTGCACGGGTTCGATGTTCGTGAGTCCGGCAAACGCTTGCTGCTCTTCTTGCGGACGCTGTGCGTCCGTGAACGTGAAGTCGACCCGTGACACGTTCATCAGCGTATCTCGGAACCACTGCTCCGTTCTTGCAAGCCCGATGGGCAAGTCCAGAGGTACATGGGTATAGACGGAGGGGGTGTTGAACCACGCTACACGCACCGGTAGGTCCTCCCATGCAAGCCGTCGTACACCCAGCCTCACGTCTTCCTCCTCTTCGTCAAGACTTCTCGACCTCGTGCGATGCCGGCACGTCCCCCGGGGGGTCGTCGAGCGCGGTCGACCGATACGCACCGGTCCGACGGACGAGGACCACCCACGGGGTGCCCACCAGAATCTTCATGTCAAGCCACAGGTTCCATCCCTCGATATAGGCAATATCGTACGCGATGCGCTCATCCCAGGTGAGGGCGTTTCTTCCCCGGATGACAGCCAGGCCGGTGATG
>PUMK01000327.1 GCA_003551325.1 Candidatus Acetothermia bacterium
GCTGAAATGCGCGATACCCTGCATGACGTAACTGAGGGCCTCCGGATCGCAACACCGCAGCTCGCCTCGCTCCATGCCCAGCGCCAACCCCTTCGCGTAGGCCATTGCCAGACGCTGGTAGTGCTGCTTGCCGACGTGATCATCGACGAACTCCGCCTCCCGCAGAATACGGTACGCACCTGGGTGATCCTTGATCCACTGGAAGAAACAGTGTAGGCCAGCCGCCTCCATCGCTCGTCGGTCGCTGATACCAGCCACGGCCATGGCCTGTCCGCGGAGAAACTGCCGGCTGACCTCCCCCACAAGTTCGTTGAACGCGGCAACTTTGCTCGGGAAGTGAAGGTAGAACGTACCCTGCCCAACCCCCGCCAGGTAGGTGATCGTGGAGACCGATGTCTCGTGGAACCCCCCCTCGCCGAAAGCCCGCTCAGCCGCGTCAAGCAGTGCTGCTCGCGTGGCCTCGGCCCCGTTCACGGCTGCGATAGCCGGCTGGCAGGCCTGCCTTGTCGGCGACGATGGCACGGAACACTCCAATTGTCCGCGCAAAGGACTGCAGCCACCGTCGATCCCGCAAAGCAACAGCTCGCCTACCTCACGACGGACAGAGACCGGAACAACGCCGTCACCCCACAACACATAACGCAGGACAACGAAGAACAGCACACCCAGCGTAGCATAGGCAACCACCTCAGGATCAACATAACGGAACACACCGCTGGCGATGCCCGCCTCGATGATCCTCTCGATCTCCCGGCATACGGCTTCATAGAAGCGCTTGGGGATCTCAGGGCGAACGAATTCCGCCTCGCGGAACACCTGGAACAACCGCGCATCGGCGGTGAAGAGATCGAGTACCGCCTCACAAGCGTTGAGCAACGCCTCGTCAGGTTGCGCTGATTGCTCAACGGCAGCACTCAGGCACGTGATCACCTGCCCCTGCAAGCGCTTCACAAGGTGTACGTACAGATCTTCCTTGCTTGTGAAGTAGAGGTAGAACGTCCCTTGCGCAAGGCCGGCGCGCCGGCAGATCGCTGACACACTCGTCGCCTCGTAACCTCGTTCGCTCAACACCTCTTCGGCACTGCGCAGCAGGAGACACAGCGTCGCCCGGCCGCGCGCGGTCCGCGGCACACGGTCAGCCACAGCGAACCTCGACAACCCCCAGGTTCGCGCGTAGCCCAGCGCCCACCATCTGGGGCCCTGCAAGCCCCTCGCGCCACACCCGAGCGGCCCCCACGCTGCACAGGGGCATTCCAGTCCTTCCGAAGACCGTTACCACGCTCACCCGTGCCACCCTTCCCCCCGTTGTCTCAAGAAGGCAGTGTAGCACTCCGAGGGCGGCGTGGCCCGTGGACGGCCTCGCCCACCAAACCTCAGCATCCTGGACCGATCGGCTATTGCACGCTATTCTTCCGTGGAATAGTCCAAGGAGGAATGTACGTGTCGGGACTCCATGATGCTGCCCACCATGCGATCGCCGGGATCCTCATCGACGGACCATGCCACGGCTATGCCCTTCGCCAGCGGTTCACCAGCGCACTCGGGCCGATCTGGAGACTTCCACAGAGCCAGCTCTACGCCATCCTTCACCGCCTGGAAGAACAGGGCTGGGTCTCCTCGCAGCGCCGCACGGTGGGTGGCCGCCCACCACGAACAGTCTACGCTGCCACACCTGCGGGAGCCCGCGCAGCACTGACGTGGGCACGCGCACCCGTACGCCGAGCCCGCGACATCCGTGTTGAGTTCCCAGCAAAACTGTACATCCTACGGCGCGTCGCACCACACCACGTACACGAACTCCTCGAGCGCCAGCATCGCGCGCTTCAGCGTCTTGAAGAACGCTTCGCCCGGCAGGTCACACTGCCGAGCGATGATCCGATCGTAGGAGCGCTTGCGCTCGACCTTCGACGCCGTCAGGTCGCTGCGCTGCGCGGTTGGGTGGAGCGATGCAGCGAAGTGCTTCAAAGCCACAAGGAGGAAAGTGATCATGATGCGTAAGCTGCTTACAGGGATCGTCGTGTTCGTCATGAGCTTCGTCTGCAGCGCATACACTGAGGTCCAGGACCAAGCGGGGGGAACGGTGTCGCTGACCGAACCGCCCCAACGCGTGGTGAGCGCGTACGGCGTAGCGACGTACTACGTGTACGCCCTAGGTGAGGGAGACAGACTGACCGGCGCCCGCTATGTGGCGTTGCCGGATCGCGAGGGCCCGTTGGGGGCGCTCCACACGGAAATGGACGCCGATTTCGCGGCCAAGTTCCTACCCGCCGACCCCACTGTGGAAGAGGTGCTGGCAGGCGAAGCCCAACTCGTGCTCACGAATCCCGTGCGCAACAGGGGAATGGCGGAGATGCTCCGCGATCTCGGTGTGCCCGTGGCAGCCTACACGCCCGAGTCATTGGAGAGCGTGCTGGAAGCGATCAAGCTCACCGGTGCCCTGCTCGGCGGCCCGGCCGCAACGCAGGCCGAGCAGCTCGTCAGCTTCATCGAGGGCCTCCTTTCGCAACTCGACAACGCATTGACGGGACTCACTTCTGAAGAGCGTCCGAATACCCTGTTCCTGGGATCCACAGCGCTACAGGTGGCCAGCGGGGCAATGCTGCAACACGAGCTAATCGTCCGGGCCGGTGGGCGCTCCGCCTCCGAGGATTTGACGGGAGGATGGCGCGCGGTCTCTGTGGAACAGATCATCCGCTGGGATCCCGAGGTCATCGTGATCGCGCCCTACGGCACCGTACAGCCAGCGACGTTGCTCGAAGATCCACACTGGGGTGCAACGACTGCTGTCAGGAACGGCCGCGTGTACAAGATGCCGCGCGTTGCGGCTCCGTGGGACGCTCCCGTACCCGACGCCGTCTTGGGTACGCTGTGGCTCTTCCAGGTAC
>PUMK01000332.1 GCA_003551325.1 Candidatus Acetothermia bacterium
CCTACCAGCGAATGGTCCAGCCGAACCTCCACTCCCACTTCCAGGGGTCAGACTCCGAACGTACGGACAGTTGGCTGAAGATCCGCGTCGTCCGATCGATGGGGAACTCCAGGGTGAACCGTGTCATCCCCCAACCGAACAGTTCGGTTCGATCCTCGGTGAAGTACGTGGCCACCTGCCACCGACCGGGCGACCCGCAGCACACGGGGATCGGCCCGTTGAGAATCCAGAACTCGAAGTACTCGGAGAACCCCGTCACCGACGCGTTGCGGGCACTCACCAGCGATGTCACGCTGCGGAAGTCGATGCCCCCCTCGAGACGGAGCCGGATCTCGTATCCGTAGAAGGCGATGCTCCCAATTCTTATCCCTCCATCGTCAAGATCCTCCGCCCCCAGCGAGAAGTACCCGCGCACGCAGCACTCCCAATCGGAACGCAGCCTGAGCACGGGAACCACCGTCTTGGATTCCTCGGTGAACTCCGTCCTGAGGTCCGCGTAGAGCCTGAGGAACGTGCAGTCGGGGCATGGAAGCGCTATGTCGCGGAACGTGATGTGGAAGTAGTCGAACCCTTCCTTCGTGAACCTCAGGCGAGCATCCACGGGGAGCTCACAGATGTCCCAATTCCAGCGTAGTGTGATGAGCTGGTAGTCAAGAAGAAACCCCAACCCGGCAAACCTCGTGGTGCTCGTGAACGAGATCCCCCCTACCGAGCCCCGAGCGACAATCTGCTGGAACGATCGCGTCTCATCGTCGCTGAGGCGGAACGTGTACGTGAAGTCCGTGTCGAGGGCTGTCAGCCGTACGACACTCTGCCAGTAGGAGAAGCTGGGGACACGTGGGTCGAAGAGCAACGTGGAGCGCAACGTGGCCAAACCCCCTAGCGGCACGGTACCCACAAGCGAAAGTGCGTTGAACGCGCTATCGGAGACGTTTCCCCTGAGTTGGAAGTTGAACCCGTTGACCCGGTAGAAGATCGTGGCGTTGGTATCCAGACGGTCCACGCGGGGTTCGGGCGACCGGAGTGTGAGCCTGGCCGTCCAGTTTCCGGAGAACGTGCCCATCGGTAGGTATTCCCGTACGACCTCAAACAAGACGCTGGCCGTGCTCGTAGCACCAAACGGATCGGTCACCGTGAACTGAATGCTGTCTGTACCGGCGAAACTGGGGTTCGGGCGGTAGGTGAGTTCAACGAATGCCTTGTTCGGGGCCTCGTAGTAGACTTCCTCAAGGTCCCCCTCGATCGTTCCGTTCTGCGGACCGCGGGTGATGGAGAACGCAAGGGGGTGCCTTTCGGGACCCTTGGGATCGTCGACATCCAGGTCCGGATCCGATCCTCTCAGCATGAAGCGAAGGGGAACGTCCGTCGGGACGGTGAACTCCTTGAACTCCGCCACCGGAGGGTTGTTGGCGAAGTGCACGGTTACGGTGACGGTAGCCGTCGCCTGCATGTTGACGTTGTCCTCAATCGTGTACGCAAACGTGTCCGTGCCGTGAAACCCGCTGTCCGGCGTGTAGCGGATCTGGCCGTTCTCGATCTCCGCCGTCCCGTTGTCCGGGTCCGTGACATCAACAATCGCGATGGGAGGGTTCGAACCCGGATCGTCGTTGGCCAGGACATCGATCAGTACGGAACCGTTCTGGTACATAGTGGCGGTGTCGTCCACGGCGTCCGGAAGCCCCACCGCCACCACACCCGCCACAGCGACCGCCAGGAAACCCAGCAACGCGCGGCTACATGCTCTGTCGCTCATGATGATGTAGGATGGGCCGCAACAGCTGCAAGGTCGCCGAACCTCGTGCTCCCTTCTCCGGTAACTGGTCCGTAATCTAGGTCACGAAACGTTCACCCAGGAGAACACCCCGGGATCGGAGAGACCCCGGGGTGCACGACACTCGATCGAAGCGCTGCCGTCAGCGAACCACACGGATCCGCTGATGGTGGAACGACGTCCCTCCCATGGAGATCCACACCGCGTACTCCCCAGGCTCAAGCAGTGCCGTGCTCAGACGGAACTGGTAGCTGTTCGTATCCGGGACGCGTGTACCCTGGATCACGAGATCCTGCGCCGGTGAGGTCAGCACGGAACCCGCGCCTCCGACCACCGGATCCACAGCCGTCACCGTGGCCCGTGGCAAGCACGGCACCTCACCGCAAGCTTCCTGGGCCACCGAGGCGAACGTCAGCACAACGCCCTGGCGAACCGTACGGGGCTCCTGGTCGGCGACCTGTCGCATCAGCGTCTTCTCGTTCACCGTACCCGCTGTACCGATGATGCAGTTCTGCTCAGCATCAACACCGCTTGTGATGATGTTTCGGTTGCCGCGCCAGTTCTCGTCAACATCCGGACCCAGAAGGTCGATCCGCTCCATCGTCCCCAGAGGATGCCCCCCGTCCACGCCGTAACCCGCCGCCCAGCCATCACGCTCGGGGTTGTCGGCATTGGCCGTGTCCACCAGGTTCCCGAACGCGTCGAGGAGCTCGATAACGTCACCCTCCGGATGGAAGTACAGGTTGTAGGGAGGCTCCGTATCGTAGATGAGATCAGCGTCGATATCGCAGATCACCGCATCGGTCAGGCGCTCCATCACGTAGTACCCGTAGGGTGCGATGGTCCCTTCGAGTTCCACGATCCTCCACCGGCGCTCCTCGGCCGTCGTCGGATGCCGGCGTCGCCAGCGGATCTCCCAACCAGTGAGGTCTACCTCCTCCCCCACCGTGTTGGCGATCTCGATCCACTGGTGCTCGGTGCTCGCCGGTGTACCCAGCCAAGCGACCTCGCTGATCACCAGCGGAGCCGTCAACGCACCACCACCACCAACCGGCTCATCGTCACAATCGACCACATCGATCTCCACCACACCCACAGCGAACTCACCAA
>PUMK01000039.1 GCA_003551325.1 Candidatus Acetothermia bacterium
AAATGGAAGAAAATTTACTTACTACTACTCGCCTTTCGAGATGTATATGTCTATCGAAAATTCCCCCAAATTTTAATCGAAAACTCCCCCACTAAAAAATGACAAAAATAGTGGTTCCATTGAAGCATTATTGATAGGGGCGAATTTTTTTTCTCAGCTGCTCATAAATATCTTGCTCCGTATATTCAAAAACACGACCCTCTTCATCTGCAACATAATTTCCGTACTGTTCAAGGAGCTCTTTTTCAAGGGATTCAGGGATTGACACCCTCATGACATCCAAATAATTCCTTAATTCTTTTTTTGTAAGCAGCATGTCTGTCACCTCCATTCTCCATACAGTCAAAAACCCTTAAAGTGCCTGATTCTCAAGCCACTCCTGAGTTTCTTTTAATCGATAGGAGTTGCCCACCATATTAATTACATAGGATTTATGCGTGAGCCGGTCAACCATCGCTGCTGTCATCACCGGGTCTTTAAAAATTTCCTCCCACCGTTCAAAAGAAAGATTACTGGTAATAATAGTAGACTTCCTCCCGGCTCTCAAGGATAGGTAGGTGAATAAAAGCTCTGATC
Source organism: Candidatus Acetothermia bacterium (assembly GCA_003551325.1). Classification (GTDB taxonomy): domain Bacteria; phylum Bipolaricaulota; class Bipolaricaulia; order Bipolaricaulales; family Bipolaricaulaceae; genus B1SED10-245. The sequence continues at coordinate 577 of PUMK01000039.1, forward strand.
CCTCCCTGTCAAAAGATATATACCCCAGTTCATCGGCAATAACGAGGTCATACTTTTCAAATTTTTTCTCAAAAGTCCTTAGAGTTTTAGCAGAACGGGATTCCTTAAGCTGGTTTACCAGCAAGGGCACGGTAGCAAACAACACCTTGTAACCCTCCATGCAGGCCTTGATACCCAATCCTGTGGCAATGTGAGTCTTGCCAGTGCCGGCATTTCCCGCCAGCACTACATTCTGGCCATTTTTAATAAATTCAAGGGAACTTAACACTCTCAGCTTTTTCCGGGCATCCTCGGGCAACGCTTCAACTTCTAAGTCCTCCAGGTATTTTTTGGCGGGGAAGCCGGCTAAGCGTATGCGGTTCTTTTTGCCGTTTTCACGCCTTAAATCGTTTTCCTGCTGCAGCAGTTGGCCCAGAAACTGTTCGTAAGAGTAGTTTTTCTGGTTGGCTTCTCTAATCTCTTCCTGATAGTTTTGCCGGATAGCGGGGAGTTTCAATTCCTTGCAGTAGTTCTCGATTTGACCTGCCATTTCTTTTTTGCTTATCATATTACCACAGCTCCTTTTTCAAATTGTTCCCCGCCGTTATTAAAAAGCTTGCTGTAAATTTGGAGTGTGTCTTTAGACCGGGTTTCACTGTCCCCTTTAAATTTCATCTCTGTAACATCACTGCGATTACAGAGGGTTTTTACCTTCTCCGTAGATATATCATGGGGTGAGACCTTTTTTAAGGCATCTATTGCTTTTTCTACCCTAAACCAACCTTTTTGCCCTATCAGTTCAAGCAGGTGTATGAATTCTTTTTCGTTTCCTGTATAATAATTGTGGTAGATTTTTTGAAGCTCTGGTTCTGCTTGCTTTAAGGCTGTGCTGCCGGCAAGGGCACCAGGCTTTTTTTTAAGTGTCCTCAAGTAATGTTCCAGTCGTATGCTCCACTTTTTAAACCCGTGCTTACGCGGGTGTTCGGCCACCTTTTGTTCCTGGTAATAGCAAAGAACCCTGGAAGTATAGATCTTGACAAAGATGAATTCCCCCACATAATAATCAGGAACCGAGTAGTGACAGTTGTCGATGCAAACGGTGGAATACTTGTCCACTCTGGCCTCAGTGGTCCGCGCCGCATCGTACTTGGGCATGCATGGCAGTAAATATGGCCTTTCTTCTTCCAGGATATCCTTAGCGCTTTTGTGCTCCCTGGAAGCTTGCTCCAGGCTGTTTAGCCGCTCACAAACCTCTTTGATATATGCCTGGGCCTCCTCCAGGGAGTTAAACTCGTCACGGTGGCTGAAGGCCTTTCTCCTTACGTACTCCACGCCTCTTTCCGCGTGCCCCTTCTCCCAGCCGGCGTAGGTGTTGCAAAACCTGAACTTGAAGCCGTAATACAAAGAGAGCTTCAAAAGTGCCTCTGTGGGTTCTTTTTCGGCAGGACCTACGAATTTTTTGACTGCTACTTTGCTATTATCGTAGACCATGGTGTTATATACTCCTTTCAGATGTTCAAAAAAGGTAACGTGGGTTTCCAGGAAACTTTCTGTTTTCTGGTTGTAAAAAAGTTCGGCATACCTGTAATCGCCTTTGGCGCTGGCAAATAGGGATAACTGCAGGGTTACTTCTTTACCAGCTATGGTTAGCCTTACTTCACACCAGTCGAACTCGCATGATTCCCCCAGGGAATATTCCTGCTTGACGAAAGTTTCGCGTTGGCCTTTTACCAAACTCCTTACAGTATTGCAGATAGTAGGGTAGCTAATATCAAAGCCCTCGCTTATTAAGGCATCATAAATATCAATCTTTTTCTTCTGCTGCTTGGCCCTGCCGGTTTCACGCTTATGTTTATTTTCATGAAGGTGATGCTTGATTCTCTCCATTAGTTCAGGCGTGACCTTTGTCTTCTTGCGGTTGCTGCTGTCATAGCTGGGTTTTTCAACTATACTCTGGATTAATTCTTCTTTGGAGCTCGTCCCACTTTTATCAAGTATTTTTGCTCTATTTTTCTCGTACTCTTTGATGTATTTCTTGACAGTTTTACGGCATATCCCTGTTTCCCGCTGGATCGCTCTTTGGGATTTGCCATCATGATAATGCTTTAAAATTATCCTTTGCTTTTCTAACAACGTAATCATCTCCCCCGGAACCTCCCTCGTATTTACCACCATACAAAGGAAATTCTATTATTTGGTGGGGGAATTTTCAATTATTATAGTGGGATACTTTTAGATTATTATAAACAGAAGTAAAATGTATGGAAAACACAGCTAAAGCTACAAAGAACTTCAACATAAATGCGCCCTGCAGGAACAGCA
>PUMK01000009.1 GCA_003551325.1 Candidatus Acetothermia bacterium
CGATGAGTTCGAAGTCAGGTTCCTCGTCCTCCACTACCAAGATCACCATGCGGCGTTCAATGGACACGTTCCACCTCTTTTTCCGCGGGCACCTTGGGCAAGGTGAACCGGAAGGAGGTTCCTTTGCCCAACTCCGACTCAGCCCAAATCCTACCGCCGTGCTCCTTCACGATACGACGACAGAAGGCAAGACCCGCGCCGGTTCCCTCCTTCTTCGGATCAAGCCGTTCGAAGATGCCGAAGATCTTCTCCAAGTACTTGTTCTCAATGCCGGGACCATTGTCGCGGACTGTGAACTCGTAGCTCCCGTTCCCCCGCTCCGCCCACATGATCTCCACTTCCGGCAACGCCTTGTCGTTGAACTTCACCGCGTTCACGATGAGGTTGGCGAAGAGCTCCGTGATACGTGTAGGCACGCCCCAAACTCGGGGGAGCTCCTGTGGAGTCCTAACGTTGACCCCGTCGAGATCCGTGGCTAGATCCTCAATGGTGTTTCGCAGCACACGCTCCACGTCCACACGCTCGAAGGCTGCCTTGTCCACCCGGATGGCGGAGAAGTGGGTGAGGTCTTCGATCAGCTTTCGCATACGCTCCAGCCTCCCCTTCATCTTCTCCAGTTCATCACGAACGGAACCCGGAAGCTCTCCATTGTACTCCTTGAGCATCATATCCACATGCCACAGGGCCCCCAGTGCGGGTTTCCGCACTTCGTGGGAGACCGCTGAGTTGAACTCCTTGAGTTTCTGATTCGTCTCCTCCAGACGATTCTTCTGCTCCTCCAACTCCTGCTGCAAGGTCTTCAGCTTCGTGATGTCGGTGTAGTACTCGATCCGTCCACCACCCTCGCGATGACCTGCCGCGGGTTGGATGGGAATCGATCGGAACATGAGGACCCGGGATTCGCGACCCGGCCCCAGCCGGATTCGGCATTCCTTCCCCTCCACCGCAGCACCATGCTGGTAGGCTTCGCGGACCATGCCCACAAACGGTTCTCCGTCCTCAAGTACCTGGGCTACATGGTCCAACACCCGCACGGCCTTCTTCCCAATCAGCTCGTCCCGGGGGACACCGAAGAACGACCCCAGCGCTCGGTTACACCAGAGCATCGAGCCGGTTCGATCGAGGAGCAGCACGCCCAGGTCCATGGTGTCAATCCCTTGCTCAATCAGGAGGCGATACCGCACTTCCTCTTCCGCAAGCTGCATCTCCAACGTCACAACTTCGCTTCGGTCGCGGGCCTCGAGTACGGCGACCCGGCCGGTGATGCGCTTCGCCTGAAGCTCCACCGGTACCGTACGCTTTGACTCAGAGACGAACCGTACGATGACATCACGCACTTCGCCCCGTTCAAACAGGTGCTCGAGATTGGCCTTGAACCGACCGATATCCTCCAGATGCACGTACTCGGTGAGATGCAATGAACGTTTGTGGAGCCAACCCAGGAGCTCTCTGGAAGAACGGTTACGGCGGATCACATTGCCCTCTCGGTCCAACACATGGATGACGTTGAGCGAGTTCTCGAAGATCTCCTCACCGTAGGAGGACTCCAACCGTCGCACCACCTGAACATGCTGCTTGCGACGCCGCCACACGAAACCCATCCCCAACGCCACCCAAGCCACGCTGACCACCAACAGGGCTGACAATCCCCACATTAGGGGGCGGGCACCCGCAAGTCCTGGAGCAAGCATGAGCAACGCGGCGAGCGCGCTGGCCAGTGCGCCCCACATCCCGTAGCACGATGTGACCACGAAGATGGGAAGCGAAGCGACCAGGACGCTCCACACTGAAGATTCGTAGACCAACCCGGACAGATAGAGGAGCGTCGCCGTCAAGCCATAGGCCGCAGCAACACCCACCACCCGGATCCTGTCCCGCCTCCGCCTAGTCCTTATGAATGCGCCCACTTGTTGATCCCCTTGTGCGCCAGCTATGGGAAATGTGCGGCACGAAGGCTCCGGAGCCAAGGACACCGGTCACCCCCTCCGATGACCTTCGAACCTGGACTAGATAATCACCGCGTCATCGACGACGGCGGGGAAAGGCTCCATGAGCCGTTTGAGGTAATCCTCCTTGAGAACCGTGATCTTCCGGTTGTTGATGGAGACGATGCCTCGGGATTCGAGTTCTCCAAGTGTACGAATCGCCGTCTTGGAGGAGACACCCGCCATCTCCGCGAGCTCGCCGCGGGACAGCTCCACACCCGACCGACCCAAGGCCAGGATCAACCGGGCCAAGCGTTCCTTGCTTGAGGCATAAGAACGCTCGGCAAGCTTGTTCTGGAAGGACTTGATCTCGATGGACAGACGCTCGAAGAAGCGGAACACAACCTTGGGGTTACGTTCCAGAAAGTAGAAGAAGTCACCGCGCTCGATGAACCCCACAGTCGACGCAACCAAGGTCTTCGCGTACGCATTGTGCACACCCTTGTCAAAGAGTGTGGTTTCACCCAGCAGTCCACCCGGACCGATGATCTTCAGGATCTGGGACTTCCCCTTGGCGCTGCGCTTGACCACCTTCACCGCCCCGGAGAACACAAGGTAGAAACCGAAGGCTGGTGCACCCTCCATATAGATGAGTTCCTCGGCGCCGTAGTCTATGCGCCGCACCATCCCCTTGAGTTTCTCCAAGCTGTCTGGCTTAAGATCCGCAAAGACTCGGAACGCCTCGAGTTCGACCATTCGTTTCCCCCCTCACCCAATGGGCAGTCTACAGGATCTTGGCTTCGGGCGTCAACTGTTTCTTGACTTCCCCCCCAGCGGTCATAGAATTTGAACGGGTCGCCGGGGTGGCGGAATCGGCAGACGCGCTGGATTCAGGATCCAGTGAGCATTATAAGCTCGTGTGGGTTCAAGTCCCACCCCCGGCACCAGTGA
>PUMK01000119.1 GCA_003551325.1 Candidatus Acetothermia bacterium
ACCCTGTCTGGAGCGAATGCCAGCATCAGAGCATCTCCCACTCTGTATGGAACGTCCCGTCACGGTCCACGCGCTGGTATGTGTGGGCACCGAAGAAGTCCCGCTGGGCCTGGAGCACGTTGGCCGGCAGGCGCGCTGTTCGGTAGGCGTCCACGAAGTCAAGGGAGGAGCTCATCGCTGGCACGGGAATGCCCGCTTGGTGGGCACGGGTTACCACGTTCCGCAACGCCTCGTGGTGCTCCGTCCACCGCGAGATGAACGGTTCGGCCATGAACAGGAGCGGAAGGTCCGCGTTAGCGGCAAGGGCTTTGCGAATGGGGAACAGCAGTCGAGAGCGGATGATGCAGCCGTCCATCCACACGCGGGCCACCTCTGGAAGCGATAGAGTATAGCCTCGCTCAGCAGAGGCCTGCCTGAGCTGCCGCATACCCTGCGCGTAGGCCGAGACCACCGTGAGGTAGAGCGCTCCGAACAGTTCCTTGAGGACGACCTCTCTCTCACCGTTGAACGCTGCACGAGGGCCAGGGAGCACGTCGGCTGCAGCCTGGCGTTCCTCCTTCAGTGCCGAGGCGATCCGAGCGAACACCGCTGCCGCAATCGTGGGAGCACATGCCCCCTCGTCGAGTGCCGCCTGCGTGGACCACTTGCCGGTACCCTTCTGCTGAGCCGTGTCCAGGATGAACTCCACCAATGGCCGACCCGTCTCACGATCGACGTAGCGCAGGATTTTCTCTGTGATCTCAAGGATATAACCCGAAAGCTCCCCTTGATTCCAGTCGGAAAACACCTCGGCCATCGCCTCAGGGGTCATGGACAGCCCGCGTTTCATGAGATCGTAGCACTCGGCGATGGCCTGCATGATCGCGTACTCGATCCCGTTGTGCACCATCTTCACGTAGTGCCCGGCCGAACCCGGACCCAGAAACGTGCAGCAAGGCCCTTCCGGACCCTGGGCAGCCGTCCTCAGCAGGATCTCCTCCACCAGCGCATAGCCTTCCCTGTGTCCCCCGGGCATGATCGCTGGTCCGTGCAGCGCACCATATTCCCCGCCGGAGATCCCCACTCCGAGGTAACGCAGGCCGCGCCTCTCCGCTTCCGCCAGTCTGCGCTCCGTATCCGCGAAGTGCGCGTTTCCCCCGTCCATCAGCAGGTCCCCTTCCTCCAGGAGAGGAAAGAGTTCCGCGAGTACCGCGTCGGTGCCCGCACCCGCCTTGACCATGACCAACACCTTCCGCGGCCGGGAGAGCGAGGCGATGAACGCCGGCAAGCTGTAAGCGGGGACGACACGCTTTCCCTGAGCCGGCCCCCGCGCGAGCTCCTCAGTCCGTTCGCGCGTGCGGTTGTACACGGCAACCGTGTACCCCTTGCTCTCTATGTTGAGCGCCAGGTTCTGGCCCATCACTGCCATGCCCACAACGCCGATATCCGCCTTCACCCTTCCACCTCCCAGGACGGTCGCTCGGGGAGAGTCTTGTCGAACACCGCGATCAGCTCCTCTTCGTACTGTCCAGCAAACTCCCCTCGGAGGAACAGGTCCAGCCCTTCACGGTACAGCTTCTCCCAGGAACCCTCTTCCTCGCCCGGCACTACAGGGTAGAAGAGTGCTCCGTTCGCCTTCGCCGCCCGCAGATCGCCCGGAGCGTCCCCGATCATGAGCACCCGCTCAGGCCCGTATTGATTCGTAAGGGCCTCGATGTGCTCCTTCTTCGTCCCCATCTCCTGTCCGCAGATAAGGGACACGAATCGATCAATCCCCAAGCCTGCCCACTCACGCTCCAAGGCCTCCAACGGTGTCGCCGATACAACCACCACATCCGCCACCCCGTCCAGCCTCTCCAGGGACTCCCGCACATAGGGGAACGGCGGGACGTCGCGCACGATCTCCTCCACAGACCAGTTGACCCGCTCAGACCACGCCAGCACGTGCGTCAACTCCTTCTTGGCCTGGTGGTCGTTCGCACTGTCGATGGCGGCCCGCAGTCCTTCGTTGGAAAGGAGGCTCTCCGGATCGTCCACCCACGCGAAGTAGTTGGGGAATACAGGCACCTCGAACCCTCGCCGCTTGACCAACGGGTGGGTCGGGAGGAGTTCCGTCAGGATGCGCTTGATGGTGACATGTCTGTTGGCCCCCCGTGTCTTGGAGAATAGGTCAGCGAACTCCTTGCATGCCCGTGCCGCTTGGGCTACCGGCTGCAGGCCGAAGCAGGCAATCATCCATGGGCAAAAACATTCGCGCTGCTTGATCCCCATGGTGTCAAACACGCATCCGTCGGAGTCGATGCACACGAGGTGGTCATGCTGCCCCCGGAAGGTCGTCAGCCGCTCACGATTGTCCACTGCCACCTCCACTTCGTTGTCATCAGACCAACAGCGTCCGTTGCAGTATCCAACGGCTCACCCTCAGTCGGCCTCCCGGTAGGCTGCGGGAACGTACGCCGGAAGCTTACGCTCAGCTAAGCGTTGCTGTAGGCGGGCAAAGCGTAGCCGACCGTTCACCAAAGGCACTGCGATTGGGTCCTCTCCCAACAGCGGCCGGGCATACTGGACGAAGGCGTCTGTGACATCCGTCCTTGTATCGGAGATCCAGTCCGCGGGGAATGGCCGATCCACGCTGGCCACCTCAGCCAGCGGCACTGTGCGATACTCTGCCTGGTAGACGGGACACCTCGCCCGGCCGATGGAGACCATCCGTTCATCCTTCCCTTGGGTAGCAATGGACACCGCGAGTCTACCAACCTGATATGCCTCCTCCAGATCGACCGGGGAGGCGTGCAGGATCGCATTGCGTTGTTCGGTGCCTGGCACCTGTCCTCGGGCCAGACCTTGAGTGGGGAGCCCCACATCATTTAGGTGGTTGACCAAGATCTCA
>PUMK01000004.1 GCA_003551325.1 Candidatus Acetothermia bacterium
CCTTCGCGTCGTCGAACCATTTTACCTTACCGGTGGCCACTGGGGTTTCCCTCCTTTCACGTTCAATTACGACCGTCTACATGCTCACACCGCTTCGTTGAGGGTCGCCCAACGGCCACGCGGTCGCACTTCGTACGGTCCTGCACCTGGTACTATAGCGTTTCAAGCATGCAAGTCAAGGGGAACTGTCCGCAACATTGGTCGAGCTAGCCAGGAGTTGAGGCGCGCCAGCTCGGCGGTACACTGGAAGCGGAGCTTACATGGTTGAACTAGGGCGACTCGCAGAACAGCTGGAAGCTGCCGAAGCTGATCCTGATATCCTCGGCGTATACCTTGCCGAGGTGAAGCGGTTTCCGACCTTGTCCGTCGAGGAAGAGCAATCGCTTGCCCATCGTGCGCGTGACGGTGATCGTGGTGCACGGGAGCGGCTTATCCTGTCGCACCTTCGCCTGGTGGTTGCGGTGGCCAGGGAGTACGGGGAGACGGGGCTTGACTTCCTCGATATGGTCCAAGAGGGCAACATTGGTCTGATGCATGCGGTGGACCGTTTTGAAGTTGAGCGCGGTTTCCGGCTCTCGACCTATGCACGGTGGTGGATCCGTCAGGCGATTGGTGCGGCAATCGAGCGGTACGCTCAGATGATCCGGATTCCCGCTCACCTATTCCGGGCCATCCTCAAGTACCAACAGCTCAAGGCCGAGTTCGGTGTTGGGGAACCGGTTGTGTCGGAAGAGGAGGACTCGGAGGACGCTCCGGGAGAACCGGGTGAGCGTGTTGAAGCCCCCGGGCTTACCCAGGAGCGTCTCATGCAGGTGGACCGCACCATCCGTGATACGGTGTCCCTCGACGCACCGTTGGGTGGAGAAGCTGAAGGAACGTTGGACGAGTTCGTACAGGACGAGCGCGTGCCGTCGCCAGAGCGTGAAGCTGTGCGGGAACTCTTAAGGGAGGATTTGCTAACCTTGGTGGAGGGTCTTCCCCAACGGGAGGCTGTGGTTCTCCGCATGCGGTATGGCTTGGATGACGGCAACCCCCGAACACTGGCGCAGGTTGGCGGTGTGCTGGGCGTGTCCCGTGAACGTGTTCGCCAATTGGAAGCGAGAGCTGTGCAGCGGTTAAGGGATACGTGGGGAGGGAAGGCCCTCCAGTACTATGCGCGGCTCTTGTCGGACTGACGGCCGACGATCTCGAGGAACTCCGTCTCGGAGAGGATGTTGGTGCCCGCTCTCTGTGCGTCGCTGAGCTTTGAACCGGGGTTGCGCCCCGCCACGAGGTAGTCCACATTCCCTGATACGGACCCCACGACCTTTCCCCCAAGTTCCTCAACCCATTGCGTGGCCTCGCTACGGTTGGCGTAGGTCAGCGTCCCGGTGAATACCCACGTGCTCCCGTCCAAGGGGCCGCCCTGGGCTGGGATCTCATGGGGGTCCATGCCCGCCTGGCGAAGTTCCTCGAGGAGGCGTTGGTTGTCGTTGCTGGCGAAGAAATCCGAAAGACTCTGAGCGATCACCGGACCGACTTGGGGTATCTCGACGAGCTCTTCGTACGTGGCATTCGCCAGAGCCTCTAGGGATCCGAAACGCTCGGCGAGCACCCGGGACACGGTCTCCCCCACATGGCGGATGCCCAGAGCATAGATGAGGCGGGGTAGTGGAATCGCCTTGGATTGCTCGATCTGCGCGAGCAGGTTGTCGGCGGACCGTTCCCCGAGCCGCTCCAATCCGATGAGCTGCTCACGATCAAGCCTGTAGAGATCGGTGATCCGCCGCACAAGCCCACGGTCGACGAGTTGGTCGATGAGCTTGACGCCAAGCCCCTCGATGTCCATAGCCCTTCGCGACGCGAAGTGCCGCATGCTGACCTTAATTCTCGCAGGGCAAGATAGGTTTTCGCAGCGATGGGCGACCTCTCCAGCCGGACGGACGACGGGTTCCGAGCAGGCAGGGCAGGTTGAGGGCATGGTGAACGGTTCCTCCGTGTCGCTACGCCGTTCGGGGATCGGCTTGACGACCTCGGGGATGACGTCACCGGCACGGCGCACCACCACCCAATCGCCCTTGCGGATGTCCTTTCTCTGAATCTCGTCGGCGTTGTGCAGCGTTGCCCGGGAGACGGTCGCCCCCCCCACAGCAACGGGTTCCAGAAGGGCGACAGGGGTCAGCACGCCGGTGCGTCCGACTTGAACGATCATCTCGCGGACACGTGTTGTGGCCTCCTCGGCAGGAAACTTGAAGGCAATGGCCCAACGCGGCGCACGGGCGACTTCCCCAAGGATGGCACGCTGGGCGAAGTCGTTGACCTTGACGACGCACCCGTCGACGCTGTAGGGAAGACGCGGTCGCTGCTCGAAGAGTCCGTGGTGGAAGTCCAGTACTTCGTTCACGTTTGTGCAACGGCGTCGCAGCGGGTTCACAGGCAAGCTCAGCTGCTCGAGGAACTCCAGGAGCTCTTGCTGTGTGTGCACGTCGAAGCCTTGAGCACGCCCAAGTGTGTAGCAGAAGAGCTTCAGGGGTCGCTGTGCGGTGATCGATGGATCGAGCTGTCGAAGGGAGCCTGCCGCGGCATTTCGTGGGTTGGCAAATAAGGATTCGCCGCGCTCTGCTCGCACGCGGTTCAGGGCGTCGAAGGCATCCGTATCCATGTAGACCTCTCCCCGCACGTCGAGCAATGACGGGATGGGTGTGCCTCTCAAGCGGAGTGGGACCTGCCGGATGGTACGCACGTTGGCGGTCACATCCTCGCCCGTGACACCGTCGCCTCTTGTGGAGGCAACAACCAGAACACCGTCTTCGTACACAAGCTCAACGGAGAGCCCATCCAGCTTGGGCTCACAGAAGTACTCGACGGGCGACGCTC
>PUMK01000346.1 GCA_003551325.1 Candidatus Acetothermia bacterium
AAGCCGCGCTTTGTGGCAACACTGAATGGTTCAGGGCTTGCCACATCTCGGGTATTCGCGGCAATCCTCGAGCAGAACCAGCACCCTGACGGCACGGTGACCCTGCCGAAGGTACTGGGGCAACGGCTCGGGGTGGAGGTACTGGGTTGACCGCGGTGCTTGTGGAGGACCTGGGCAAGGCGTTCCCCTCCCGTGGTGGAACGGTGCACGCTGTGGATGGTGTGAGTTTCTCCGTTCGGCCCGGAGAGGTGTTCGGCCTGCTGGGACCAAATGGAGCCGGGAAGACGACGACATTGCGGATTCTGGCGGGGTTGATCGCCCCTACACGCGGTCGGGCGATGGTGTACGGCCACGATGTGGCCGTACGGCCGGAGGAGGTACGGGCACGCCTGGGTTTCCTGGCAACGGAGACTGGCCTTTACGAGCGCTTGTCACCGTGGGAGACGCTCAGCTTCTTCGCCCGGATCTTCGGCCTTCGAGCCACGGATGGGGCGGCTCGAGCGGAGGCGTTGCTGCGGAGGCTGGGCTTGTGGAACCTCCGCAATCGGCGCGTGGGTACACTCTCCGTGGGTGAGCGGCAGAAGCTGTCGTTTGCGCGATGCTTGGTCCATGACCCTCCGCTCCTGATCCTTGATGAGCCCACCGCGGGCTTGGATGTCTTCGTGGCTAGGATCGCGGTGGATCTGATCGCTGAGCTATCCTCTTCGGGAAAGACGGTGCTTCTGTCGACCCACGATATGCACCTGGCACAGCGACTCTGCGAGCGTGTGGGGATTATCCATCGGGGACGGTTGGTGGCCGTTGGTGAACCGGAGCAGTTGCGTCTCGAGCTGGGAGGCGATGACCTCACAGATGTGTTCTTTAGGGCCGTGGAGAGGGAGGGCCTGTCCCCTGCGGACGCGAACGATGTCCGTTAGGTGTGTGTCAGGGTGGTGCTAACATGGATGTGAGCGTGACAAGGAGGTCACTCATGAGGAGAACGGTGCTCGTGTTGGCATTGGTGGCGGTGGGGTTCGTCGCCTGTGCCCAAGGTTGGGCGCCCAGAGCCCCGATCTACATCCACGGTGATGATGCGTTCACCTGGGCGAACGGCGTGGTACGGGGTTCCGGTACCGAAGGTGATCCGTACATCATTGAAGGTTGGGTCATCGAGACCGCCGGATACGATTACGGAATCTACATATCGGGGACAACGGCGCACTTCGTGATCCGGAACTGCCAGGTTCGTTATCCGCAGGAGAGGGCGGGGATCTTCCTGTCCAATGTCGTCAACGGCCGCATTGAACAGAGCGCTGTCTTTGGCGGTAGGGTGGGCATCCACCTTCTGGCAGCGAAGCAAGTCACCATCACCGGGAATGCTGTGGGATATTGTGACTACGGCATTTTGCTCTCGTCCGGTTCAAACAACAACCGCATCTACGGCAACAGCATCATCAAGTGCGGACTGCCGGCTCGTGACGAGGGATTGCGAAACGTCTGGCACCACGAAGGTCGTGGCAACTACTGGTCGGACTACCGTGGGGAGGACCGCAGCGAGGATGGCATCGGCGATACCACATATGAAGTGGTGCCGGATCGCTTCCCTCTCATGAAGCCGCCGGTTGAGCTACCGCGCGATGCGGGCCCCATGCGCACGATTGATCTTGAGCGCGTATCCGAGAGAGGGATTGTGACGTTGGCTCCGGGGAGTCTGGTTCGTCTTCAGGCGACCGATGTGGGCGTGGGTGTCGACAAGATCCACTATCGCATCGAGGATGGCGCATGGAAGGTCTACGACCAGCCGTTCCCGCTTGAGGGCCAGGCGAAGATCCGGTTTGAGTACTACGCAGTGGACAAGCTGGGCAACCGCGAACCGACGCGTGCCCTGACGGTGTACCTTGACACAGAACCTCCTGTGACCCGCATTGTGGCTGGTGACCCTCACTACAAGGCACCTGACAAGCTTTGGGCAACATCGCGCACGCCGTTCACGTTGATCAGCGAGGACGACTCCGGTGTGGCACACATCTTCTACCGGATCAACGAGGTAGAGTGGCGGGAGTACAGAGAGCCGTTCACGATTCCGGGTCCCGAAGGGCCCCACAAGGTGGAATACTACGCCATCGACTTGTACGGCAACCGCGAGGCGGTCCAGTCGACCGTGGTGTGGAAGGACGACACGGCTCCGGTTACGGAGGCGACGACAAAGGACGACGACAGCCCTTTTGATTTGACGGCACCGGAGGAGCCCGAGCTGGAAGTTGAACCCGAGCCCGAGCCTCCGGTGCCGGATGATCCGGAACCGGAGGAACTCGATCCAGAGGTTACGGAGCCTGAGTCGGCTGCCGTAGAGACGTTTGCGGTGGTCTTGACTGAGGCGCGGTTGGTGGAGGAGTACGGTGTCGAGGGAAGCTGGACGCTTAGCTACAGCATGGATGGCTTTGAAGCCATCTTCCAGACGGCATCTGTGCCTCTAGTCCTCTACGCAGGCCAGGAGGATGAACTTGAGTTCAGCTTGGGAGCGTCTGTCGAGGGAGTGACCAACCATGTTGGTCAGGCAACGGTGGCCCTGGAGCCACCGTGGGCCGAGTCATACCATGAACTGGATATGACGATTGCTCCCGAGAACGACATGCGCGCCATCTGGCAGTTCGTCATCGAAGTGCGGAAGGAGGAGGGCGAGTGAGGGGAGCCCTTCTCCTTTTGCGTAAGGAGCTTCTGCAGGCGGTCCGCGATCGGCGGACCGTCTTGCTGACAGTGTTGTTCCCGCTCGTGTTCTACCCGTTGATGTTCGGGATCATGGGTACGATCGTCGAGGGTGAACAGCAGCGTCTTCTAGAGCTCGTGCCAC
>PUMK01000256.1 GCA_003551325.1 Candidatus Acetothermia bacterium
CCGTACAGGCCATCGATGAGCAGGTCCTCGCGGACGTTTGCGGTGATCTCCTCGCGGAAGCCTTCCAGCGTACGCCCTTGTTGTGCCAGAACCTCAATGAGTTCGTCCTCGGTGAGTTGGTTCTGAAGCATGATGTCGCCGAGGATTCCGTCCACGCGGGATGTCAGTCGCTCTTCATCGATGTGGACATCGCGTTTGCGCGCTTCCTGGAGCTGAAGGCTACGGAGGATGAGCTGCTCGAGCGTATCTCGCTCATAGCGCCGTTGGAAGGCCCGTCCCTCATCCGTGAGAAGGAGGGTCTCCGCAAACGAGGGGAACTGCTGGTAGATCGTCAGCACGATGCTGTACAGATTCGTACGCTGCTGCAGTGTTTCCCTTGAGATCTCCTCGCCGTTGACCACCGCCACCGGCTCCGCGGCCACGGCAACGACTGCCAACACAAGCACGAACGCAATACCCAGCACGATACGCACGCTACTCACCTCGAAGGCTCCGGATGGGCCATTCTGCATGCTGTGATGAGGGGGGTCAACGTGGGACAGCGGGCACCCTGTGGAGGGGTCAACGCCTCTGGGCCACAGGGCGCTTGCCCCTCTGTGATGAGCTGTGCGCACGCTACAGTGTTCCATCAAGCAACGGGCTTCGTTGAGCGTCCTGGGGGTGTCAGCATGATGAGATGCAGGTGTGTCATTGGAATGGTGCTTGCAGCGCTGCTTGCGGGGGCGCTGGGCTTGGTGGCTTCAGGGGACGAGCTGGTGCTGCGCGACGGGCGCGTTGTTGAGGGAACGCTGGAAGCGCTGACCCCGGAGTACGTGAAGTTCCGGACGGGTCCACGGACGGTCCTGAGCTACCCGCTGGCGATGATCGCCGAGGTAAGTTTTGCCCCCCGTCCTGGGCGTGAGGCCCCCCTCACGTACACGGAGTGGGTGAAAGCCATGGCAGCTGCGCGGCGAAGTCTCGATCATTGTCGCCTCTCCCGGAATGCGCTCATTGGGGGAGGGTTGCTGTTCGTCGCGGGCGGACAATACCTCTCGGCGCTTGGTGACCGCCCTCTGGGAGGGTTGCTGACAGGCCTCGGGGCTATGGTGTCCTTGATTGGGATGGCCAGTCCTCCACCGCAATGCGTTCCCGAACGTGATCGTGTTGAGATCCTCACCAGGATTGGCTTGGAGTTCGGCTGGGTGTACTGATGGTTGTTGGCTCAGCGGGTACTGTCCGGTCGACGTTGACAGGGGGCGCGCCCTAAAGGTCCGCTGCATCCGCATCGCGTGCGTGTTGCTCACCTTGACGGTCAACCCCTCCTGGGCTACGTCTCCGTGCTTGGCGCTCCATGCCCCATGCTCATCCCCCACGCGGGCCTCCTTCATGCTCATCTTGCTGTGCGTTCAACGCTCGATCCGAAGTTGACGGCTGGGGGGCAGAAACGTTAGTATACGTAAGCGCTGTGGTAATGGACGCAAGAAGATGCTTGTAGATGAAAGAAGACATCGGATCGCTATGACGGTGTTGGCTCAGGGAGGTGCGACAGTGACCGAGCTGAGCCGCAAGCTGAGTGTGTCTGCTGTGACTATCCGCTCCGACCTTGAGGCGCTGGAACGTCAAGGGGTGCTCAGGCGCAACCATGGTGGTGCCGTGGCCACACAGGTGGCTCGGTTTGCCCCGGCGTTTCAGGAGCAGAGCAGCGTCAACCTCGAGGCCAAGCAGGCCATCGCCCAACTAGCAGCCCAGCTTCCCGAGGATGGGGACAAAGTTGTCATCGATGCGGGTAGCACCACGTTGTTCCTAGCCCGCCAGCTCCGTGATCGCGAGCTGTCGCTCGTCACGAATTCGGTGTACGCGCTGAACGAGTTGGTCAACGCCCCGCGCGCGGAACTCATCGTGGTGGGGGGGGTGCTGTTCGAGCCGGGGCTCTGCTTCGTGGGTTCGCTGGCAGAGTGTTTCCTCGAGGGCATCGTTGCGGATATCGCGTTCGTGGGCATCAACGGGGTCTCGCGACGAGGGATCTCGGTGAACAACGCTCTTGAGGCAGGTGTCAAGCAACGGATGGTGCGCGCGGGCAGTCGCAGTGTGATCCTTGCTGATTCGTCAAAACTTGGTATGGACAGCTTTCTGAAGATCGTTCCTCTGGCCGAAGTGGACACGTTGATCACCGACAACAATGCACCCCGGGACGTGGTGGACGAACTCAGGGACGCGGGTCTGGAGGTGCTGCTTGCCTGAACTCAGGGTGGCGATGCTTACGCCGCATGGGGATCCGCTGGGACGGATCGGTGAACCTGAGATCGGCGGTCAGTGTGTGTACATCCGGGATCTGGCCGTACATCTTGCTCGGGCTGGCGTTGCGGTCACCGCCTTCACCCGCGATCGTGGCGAGGTAAAGCCTGCCTCTGAGGAGATCTGCCCAGGGGCCGTTGTGCGCCGGCTGCCGGTGGGACCGCGGTCGTTCGTGCCTAAGGAGGAGCTTGAGCCCTACTTGGGGGCATTTGCCGATGGGGTGGCGCAGGAGCTGGGACGCGATGATGTGCTCCACTCGCACTTCTGGGACGGTGCGTTCGTGGCAGGTATGCTGAAGGAAGGGCGCCGCTGGCTTCACACTTCTCACTCGCTGGGTAAGCGTAAGCTCGCAGCGCTTCCGGAGGCCGAGCATGGACAGTACGCCGGTCGGATTCGCGCGGAGACCATGGCGGGCGATGCATGCGACGTGCTCATTGCGTCGACCCGTGTCGAGCGGGATGACCTTGTGGCGCTTTACGGTGTGGAGCCAGGCAAGATCGAAGTCGTTCCGCCGGGTGTGGATACGGCTCGGTTCAGCCCATC
>PUMK01000283.1 GCA_003551325.1 Candidatus Acetothermia bacterium
AGGCCGGGGTCGGTGTGGAACTCGCGGAGCAGGACATCCCGGTGCGGCCGGAAGTGCGCGCCATAGCGGATCTTCTGGGGCTCGACCCGTTACAGGCTGCGTGTGAGGGCCGGGTTGTGATGACGGTGGCCGCGGAGGACGCTGAGCGGGCGCTACAGCGATTGCGGGAGCATCCGCTAGGACGTGGGGCGGCGATCATCGGTTGGGTCACCGTGGAGCGGCCGGGACGCGTGGTGCTTCGTACTTCCGTGGGGGGACGGAGGCTTCTGGAGATGCCCCTTGGGGATCCGCTACCGCGCATCTGCTAACCGATGGGGCCCATACCTCTCGCCCATCGGTAAGTGCTGTATCGGGCGCAGAGCGCACCTTCCTAGCTGCGCTTGAATGCTGCAACAAGAAACGTGTGGTCGGAAGGTCGTTCCGCCCGCCGGGGTTCCACGTCGATCCAGGCGTCCGCCGAGGCTTCGGCGAGGGGCCGTGTTGCCCAGATGTGATCGACACGCCATCCGACGCCCCGCTCCAGGGCTCCGGTCACGCGGTAGTCCCAGAACGTGTACTGCCCAGCCTCGTCCGGATGGTGGCGTCGGAAAACGTCCACGAAACCCCATGCCCGGAGCTCCTCCAGCGCTGCGCGGGCGTCGGGGTGAAAGTCGACGTGTTTCTTCAGCCTGACAGGATCGTGTACGTCGATCGCCTCGGGGGCAACGTTGAAATCGCCGCACCAGAGCAGAGGCTCGTCGGGTCGGAAGTGCTTCTCGAAGTACGCTCGAAGACGGGCAAGCCACTCCAGCTTGTAGGCGAACTTCGGTGAGTCGACCTTCTCCCCCATGGGCACATAGGTGTTGACCACGGGGATGCCCGCTACGGTGAGCCGGAGTAGGCGCGCCTCGTCTGCCGTACCCCCATCATCCAGTCCCGCAGCCACGTTCTTCGGCACGTCCCGAGTGGCTATGGCTACGCCGGCGTGGGCTTTCTGACCGCGGTACGTGATGTGATAGCCGACCTCTTCAAACGGTGCCTCCGGGAAGTCTTTGTCCTGGACCTTCGTCTCTTGGAGACACAGGATGTCAGGCCGATGGGTCGTCAGCCAGTCCGTGACGATCCCCAGACGGCTCCGGATCGAGTTCGTGTTGAACGTAGCCACGACGAGCGATGATGCCATGGTACCTCCTTACATGGCGGCCGGTACGTTCGTTGCCTCCGCACCGGGGTTTCGCCATGCATCGTCGTTCAGGGTGAGGCCGTCGCCTGCCGCAATCACCGGCAGGCCAAGCTGTTCCGTGGCCTTCTGGGCGAGCTTGCGAGGGCCGGCGCGGAGCATCGTCATGCCGAAGTGGGTGAGCACAGCCAGATTGGGTCGTACCTCCTGAACGATCTCCATTGCTTCGGGAAAGGACAGGTGCTCGATGTCGGGGTTCCAGTCGCGGAGGACGGTGTTGAGCACCAGCAAAGCACAACCGTTGTAGCGCTGGGCAAGATCCGCGGTTAGCTTTCCATCCACCACGAAACCGATACGACCCTCGGGAGCTGTCAGCACGAGGCCGAAGGTGTCCACACCGTGCTGATGGCGTACGGGACGAACCGTGATGTCCCCTACAGCGATGTCTCGGTCCTGTTCCCACAACGTGATACGGTCGAGGTAGTCTCGAAGGTATCTTAGGACGATCGGATCCTCGCCCTCAAGGGCGTCCCGCGGAGCGAGCAGCGCCCCCCGCTGATGACGCCCGCCCTCGGTCATTGCCTCCACGAGCACGTTGACATCCGCAGCGTGATCGAGGTGCTTGTGCGAAAGGAGGATTGCGGAGAGTCTCTCCGGGGAGAGCGGTGGCCGTGCCCTGCGAGCCCTAAGCAACGTGCCCGGTCCGGGATCGAGCAGCAGTTGTGCGTGGCCAAGCTCAAGCCACGTGCCTGCGGAGTAGCGCAGTTGGCGCGCTACCACAAACCGAGCTCCTGCTGTGCCGAGAAACCGGATCCAGCCCACCGCTGGATGGTACGCGCGTTCGCGGGGCGGTGCCAACGCGTGGCCGTCGCGCGCTGCGATGGTGCTACAACTGCACGCGTCCTCGCAGTGCGCGCGCTAGCGTCACCTCATCGGCGGACTCCAGATCGCGTCCAACCGGTACGCCCTGGGCGATCTGCGTGACCCGCACGCCCGTGGGTCGGAGCTTTCGGGCCATGTGCATCCCCGTGAGATCGCCCTCCATATTCGGCTCAAGCGCAAGCACAACCTCCTGAATGCCATCTTCCTGCACTCTGCGCACCAAGGCATCCATAGCGAGGTTATCGGGACCCACGCCTGCCGAAGGACTCACCAATCCGCCCAGCACGTGGTACGTGCCGCGGAATTCTCCCGTGCGCTCGACGCTTTGGATCTCCCATGGTCGCGCCACGACGCAGACGGTTGCGCGATCCCTCTTGCCATCATGGCAGATGGGGCACAGTTCATCGGCGGCGAAGTTTCCACACCGGTTACAGGTGTGCACGCGCTCGTGCAGTGTGGATATGGCTGTGCCGAGCTGTCGCGACTCTTCCGGCTTGGCGAGCAGGAAGAAGGCGATACGCTCAGCCGACCGGCGACCGATACCCGGGAGCCTCCCCAGCGCTGTCAGCAACTCCTCCAGGGGGCTGATCACGGCATGATGCCGGGTGGCAGCCCGCCTCCCAGGTCGGCCATCAGTTCCTTGGCCATCTCCTGGGCCTTGTCCTGAGCTTCCTGGACAGCTGCCACCGCAAGGTCCTGCAGCATGTCCACATCCGCCGGGTCCACCACCTCGGGCGAGAAGCTCAGCTCCAAGAGACGCCCCTGGCCGGAC
>PUMK01000241.1 GCA_003551325.1 Candidatus Acetothermia bacterium
GATCCTGGTGGTCCGCTTCGTGCCGGCCGGGATCGTGCCGGCCATCTCCGAACGGATGGAAGGCCTGGTTGCCCGCTGGGCAAGAGGGCGGGGATAACCGATGGCACAGATTCTTCAGATGACAGGACTGACGAAGACCTTCGGAGGGTTGACCGCGCTCTCGGACGTCGACCTGACCGTGAACGAAGGTGAGATCTTCGGCCTGATCGGACCTAACGGAGCGGGGAAAACCACCCTGTTCAACGTACTTACCGGCGTGTATGCCGCGACCAAGGGAGCCCTGGTGTTCCGGGATAGCGATATTCTCAGGCTCAAGACACACAGGCGCGTGGAGGCCGGTATGGGGAGGACCTTCCAGCAGATCCGCCTGTTCGGTGCGTCCACAGCGCTGGAGAACGTCAAGGTGGGCATGCACTGCCGTTCGCAGGGTGGGTGGATCGGCGCTCTCCTCAGACTTACCTCTCAGCAGCAAGAAGAGGAAAGGATCGCACAAAAGGCACGTGAGATCCTCGACTTCGTAGGCCTCGCCTATGCCGAACACCTGCTTGCCCGGAACCTGGCATATGGACATCAGCGAAAACTCGAGATCGCCCGGGCATTGGCCACTGAACCGTCGCTGCTCCTTCTCGATGAGCCTGCGGCGGGCATGAACCCCAGAGAGAAGGAAGAGCTGATGGCGCTGATCAGGCGGATTCGCGATCGCGGGATCACCGTATTGCTTATCGAGCACGACATGCGCGTGGTGATGGGCTCATGTCACCGCATAGCCGTCCTGGATCACGGTGTTAAGATCGCCGAGGGGACGTGTGCCGAAATTCGCAACGATCCGAAGGTCATCGAGGCCTATCTGGGCAAAGGAGCTGCCGATGCCTGAGCACACCCTGCTAGAGCTGGCCGATGTGCACACGTTCTACGGCGTGATCGAGGCACTGAAAGGCATCTCCATGGAGGTCAGGGCGGGTGAAGTGGTCACGCTTATCGGGTCCAACGGTGCCGGAAAGTCAACCACCCTGATGACGATCTCCGGCGTTGAACGCCCACGGGCGGGCACAATCACGTTCAACGAGCGGCGCATCGAGAAGGTTAACCCCGATAAGGTCGTCAAGCTGGGCATCTCCCAGGCACCTGAAGGGCGGCGTGTGTTCCCCGAGCTGACAGTGCTGGAGAACTTGGAGATGGGTGCCTATCCCAGAAGGGATGGTCGGCGCGAACAGCAGAAGGACATCGCGTGGGTGTTCAGCCTGTTTCCGGTCCTCAAGGAGCGTCGCAAGCAGGAGGGAGGGACACTGAGTGGCGGCGAGCAGCAGATGCTCACCATCGGAAGGGCTCTCATGGCCAGACCAAAGCTGCTCCTTCTCGATGAGCCCTCGCTCGGGCTGGCTCCGTTTCTTGTGGAGACGATCTTCCGGACGATCGAGCAGATCAACAAGGAGGGAACAACGCTGCTGCTCGTCGAGCAGAACGCGCTCATGGCGCTCAACCTCGCTGATCGGGCCTACGTACTCGAGACCGGACAGATCACGCTCAGCGGGCCAGCACGGGAGCTCCTGCAGGATCCGAGGGTTAAGGAGGCCTATCTCGGCGGCTAGCGCCGAGCATTGTCCACCGACACGCGATCCGGCGCGGCCGAGCACTCGCCGCAGCGGCGTGTATCATGGGGTATGGGTCTTGTGAAGGTTGCCGGGTATATTGCGCTTGGGCTGGTCATGCTGATCACAGTGGGACCGTTCTTGGTGCCGGTCCCGCCGCTCGAGGGCACTGTACCGCCAACTGCGCTTGCGGATCCGGATAGCCGTTTCCTCGATGTGGATGGGTTGGCAGTCCACTACAAGGTGAGCGGCGAGGGCTCCCCGCAGTTCGTCATGCTCCACGGGTTTGGGGCGAGCGTGTTCTCGTTTCGGGAGCTGCAGCAGCCGTTGGGAGAATGGGGCACGGCGCTGGCGTTCGACCGACCGCCGTTTGGGCTTACGAGTCGCCCGCTTACGTGGACCGGGCCCAACCCCTACAGTCAGGATGCCCAGATCGCGCTCACGCTTGCGATGATGGATGCACTCAACATGCAGCGGGCCGTGCTTGTGGGCCATTCCGCCGGCGGGACGATCGCGCTGCAGGTGGCCCAGCGTCACCCGGAGCGCGTGGAGGCGCTGGTGCTCGTGAGCCCGGCTGTGGGCGAGCGTGCAGCCATTCCGCCCGCAGCACGTTGGCTCCTTGCCACGCCTCAAGCCCGAAGGCTTGCTCCGCTGTTTTTGCGGGACGTGGAGGCGGATTTCGATGACCTCCTGCGACAGGCATGGCATGATCCTGAGCGCATTACGCCCGAGATCTACGAAGGATACCGGAAGCCCTTGAAGGCCCACGATTGGGACCGCGGTCTGTGGGAGCTCACGCTGGCCGCGGGTCCGCCAACCAACGAGGTACCGCTTGAGGAGCTGAGCGTGCCGACGCTGCTCATCACCGGCGACAACGACCTCATCGTACCCACGCCCCAGACGAAGGAGCTGGCCGCGTTGCTCCCAAACGCTGAACTCATCGTCATCCCCGAGTGCGGGCACCTAGCGCACGAGGAGCACCCCGAGCTCGTGCTCGAGGCCATCGCAGCGTTCCTCCCGTAGCGGTGGGCTTCACGCCCGCCCGTTACAACGGCCAGAAGATCATGATGAGCGGCACGGCGACAGCAACCACGACCACCTCAAGGGGAAGACCCATACGCCAGTAGTCGCCGAACTTGTCCCCTCCCGGCCCCAGAACCAGCGTGTTTGATTGATGCCCCACGGGTGTCAGAAAAGC
>PUMK01000178.1 GCA_003551325.1 Candidatus Acetothermia bacterium
CCTCGATGCCTCCTCGCGTCACCCACGCCTCCTTCCCCCCGGTAACATGAGTTATGAGGCATCAATCTCCCCTTCGGTAACACTTTCAATGAGGCAACTCGGTGTCTTGCAGAGAGAGACCATGCCCGGCTAACATGGCATCGTGTTCCTCGAGGTGACACCCACGCGCGCCCGGATCGACAGCAGAGGACCAGAGCGGGAGAAGGGGGCACCTTGGAGCTGGACCCTGATCAGGACGGTGCTCACTGGCCTGCATTCCGTGATGCTCTGGACGTCGGTTGCCAACCCCGGGCGCACCTGCGCGCCCTGTATTAAGGGTGGATTGAGGTTGCGCTCGCTCTTCAGTCGGCCCGGGTGACGGGCTCCTTCAAGCTCCCGCAAGACCTTGACGCAGGCGTGGCGCGGTACCATGCGTTGCGGGAGATCGAATGGCTCGACGCTGAGATTGCCAAGCTGCGATCCGTGGCGAGGAAGGAGAAGCAGATGCCCCGGCACGTGGAGCTGAACGCTCTGCTCAAGCGGAGAGAGGCTGAGCGAGCAGCGGCGGCGGAGAACCTGTAGAGGAGGCGGCGATGAAGCGGATCTCACCGGATGCCCCTGAAGCTCGATCGGCGGATGGGGCGGCCGAGAACAGCGCGAAGCTGAGGGCGATCTTCCCTGAACTCGTCACCGAGGGGCGGGAGGGCGTGGCCGGCAACGTCGACGTGCTCAGAGCGCATGTGGGTGACGCCACCGTCACCGACTGCGACGAGAAGTGGCGGTACTCAAAGGATTCGATCAGCAGCATTCTCGAGAAACTAGAACCCAAGCGAGGGCGCAATGCTCTCCAGATCATCTTCAGCAAAGACTCAGGAACCATGCGCAGCGTGTGGCAGGCGGCAAAGTACGATTCTAGCGAGTACGGCACGAAGCTGGTTGAGGGCATGATCGGGGAAGCAGGCTTCACCTTTCCTAAGAGTCTGTGGGCTGTTCGTGATGCACTCCGCATCATGACTGACGATGGTCTGGAGGCGATTGTCATAGACTTCTTCGCGGGCGGCGGAACAACGGGCCACGCGTTATGGGAGATTGGCAAGGAGTTAAGACAGCCGCTCAACATCGCTGAACTGACGAAAGAACGCTTGCGCCGCGCCGCCAAGACGATCAGGGAAGAGAACCCGCTGTTCGAGGGCGACCTGGGGTTCCGGGTCTTCAAATTTGCCTCGACGAACATCCGTGAGTGGGAACCGGATCGTGGCTCGTTGGAGGAGACGCTGGAGGAGTCAGACGAGCACCTCAAGACCGACCGGACGGAGCAGGACATCCTGTACGAGCTTCTGCTCAAGCTAGGCCTCGATCTCTGCGTTCCCATCGAGAAGCGCGTGGTCGCGGGGAAGGATGTGCACGCCGTCGGCGGCAGTGTGCGGATGGCGTGCCTCGCCAAGCGGATCGAGCGAGATGACGTGGAGCCCCTGGCGCAGGGCATCGTCGCTTGGCACACGGAGCCTGCGCCAGCAGGCGACACCACGTGCGTGTTCCGGGACAGCGCCTTCGTCGACGACGTGGCCAAGACCAACCTCGCCGCCATCCTGAACCAGCACGGGGTCACGAACGTGCGGAGTCTGTGAGGTCCTCCATGCAACGGTTCGAGCCTCACACCCTGCCCCTAACCGACCTGGACTGGCGCCAGCTGCTGCCGCTGGTCGGCCAGGCCAACGCCGCGTTGGCCCGCTACGACGGGCTGTTGGCCGGTGTCCCCAATCCGGCGGTGATGCTGTCGCCGCTGACTACGCAGGAAGCCGTGCTGTCGTCCCGGATCGAAGGCACCCAGGCCACAGTGGACGAGGTGCTGGAGCAGGAGGCCGGGCTGCTGAAGGAAGGCGAGAAGTTCAAGGACATCCAGGAGATCTCCAACTACCGCCAGGCGCTGTACCGGGGCCGCGAGTACCTAAAGGACTACCCCATCCGCCTGGCCTTCGTGCGCCAGCTGCACCGCACCCTGATGAGCAGCGTGCGCGGCCGGGACAAGACTCCCGGTGAGTTCCGACGCGACCAGAATTGGATCGGGAAGGAGGGTTGCCCAATCGAGGAGGCGGACTTCGTGCCGCCCAACCCGATCCAGCTGCTGGACCACCTTCGTGCCTGGGAGACCTACCTGGACTCGGATGACGTGGATTTCCTGATTCAGACGGCCGTGGTGCATGCTCAGTTCGAGCTGCTGCACCCGTTCATGGATGGCAACGGTCGCATCGGGCGCATCCTGATTCCGCTGTTCCTGTACCAGAAGAAGGTGCTGTCGCAGCCGATGTTCTACCTGTCGGAGTACCTGGAGAACCACCGCGAGGAGTACTACGCGCGGCTCAAGAGCATCTCTGCGGAGAACGACTGGAACGGGTGGATCGCCTTCTTCCTTCGGGCCACCATGACGCAGGCCATGCAGAACTCGCAGCGGGTCGCGGCCATTCAGGCGCTGTACGAGGAGATGAAACGCGCGATCCACGAGACCACGCACTCGCAGTACACGGTGCACCTCCTGGACGCGATCTTCTCGAAGCCCATCTTCCGCACGTCGGAACTGGCGCAGCGGCTGAAGGACGAGCACGGCATCCACGAGAAGACGGCGCCCGCCCTCCTGCGTCGGTTGCGCGACGCCGGGATCCTACGCGAGATCCAGCCCGGTGCGGGGAGGCGCTCGGCCACGATGTGCTTCCCGCGGCTGGTCAACCTGGCCGAAGGGCGGGAGGTACTCTGATGCTTATGGAGCGGCTGGGAGACGCAACACCTGTTGTGGAGTCGGATTGTGGCCAG
>PUMK01000263.1 GCA_003551325.1 Candidatus Acetothermia bacterium
GAAGATCACGGGCTGACGGGGGATCCAGATGTGCTGTCGGTTCATCGAGAAGGATCACCGATGGCTCAAGCGCCAGAACCGCCGCCAGTGCCGTCTTCTGTTTCTCCCCACCGGAGAGCGTCCACGTGGCGCGGAGAGCGAGGTGGCGGATTCCGGTCACCGCGAGCGCACGCTCCACACGGTCTTCGATCTCAGAAGGAGGAAGCTGACGGTTTTCCAGGCCGAAGGCCAGCTCATCGCGAACACGGAGGGTGCAGATGCCGGCTTCGGGGTCCTGCTGGAGAAGACCCAGCGTATTAGCACGGGCCAACAAGCCTGGGGGCGCCTTCCTGCCCGCGAACAGGATGTCTCCCTCGACATCGGCGGGGATCCCTTCAGGGATGTACCCCATCAGGGTGTACAACAAGGTGCTCTTCCCGGAGCCCGATGGGCCCGTTAGGACAACCAGTTCGCCTGACTCGAGTGCACAGCTCATGTCGGCAATCGCCCGTTCTGCCCGACTGGGAAAGCGAACCGAAAGATGGTGCACCTCCAGCGCGTTCACCGTACCTCCACGGCCACGACCCCCTGAACCCACAGAGAACCTGGGTGGTCGGCAGCCACCAGCCGAAGGCGTTCTCCCTCCAACACAAGAAGCACCCGATCGCCCTCCATGACCTCGGACAGATCAAAGCGAACCTCGTATCCGTCACGCGCCCGGACCACGACCTCTTGTGCCCCCGCGCCCGGTTTGGCCCCTTGGAGAACAGCGCGGAGCGGGACACCCGTATAACTACGCTCGGGCTCGTACGTCACGGCACCCCTGAGCTCCGCACGCACCGACACCTCTGCATGCTCCCATGCGCTATACACAAAGCGATCCGTGCTCTTGAGGTCTCCTGTGATGTTGGCCGACGCCACGCCAGAGAACGGTTCCCAGACCCCGAGGTAGTAGTACCCACCGCCCGCCACCACAGCGATTGCGACAGCAAGCGCAGCCCATGTACGCGCTCGGCCCGGGCGCACAGCCGGGGCTCGGCTCAACCCCGCACGCCGGAGCGCACCCAGGAGGTCATGGGCCAGCCAACCCCCGAGAACAGCTCCAGACAGCGCAGCCAACCCCGTCATGAACAGGATGAACGAAGCGGGCACACCCGAGAAATACAGGGCCTGGAACACCAGGACGTTCGACGCAGCCGCACCTGCTCCGGCTACCACATAGGCCCATAGCGCCGCCCGCGGACTGAGCGACAGCCCAAGATCCACGAGTACGCCTTGGACACCCGATACGAGAAGGATTACCACCCCGTGGGTCCCTCCCATGAGGAATTCCACGGTCCCTTTCACCACACCTGTCAACGTGCCAGCCCCGGCCCGTCGCGTCAACCCCACGGCAAGCAAGGGCCAGATCACGTGCAAGCCGGCAAGAATCTGGCCCGCCCCAAAGGGCACACCCACCACGCGGTTGATGAGGTTCCCCATGTAGCCCACATAGGCGGACATGGCGCCGCCCACCGAGGCCATGGCCGCCGCGAGCACCAGGTCGCGAACCGAGAACCGACCAAGACCACGCACGGCACCAGCGTCCTTCACAGTGCTCCCTCGGTCCACGGAAGCGTTCGCACCGCAGCAGGCGGAACCACTGCCCACAGAACGTTTCCCAAGACATCGCGGTCGGCATTCAGGCTCAACGCGTTGAGTTCAAAACCTTGCCCCGCCAACACCCAGTTCACGAGCTCTCCCAGGCGCCGCATCTTCGCCACCCGCACGCGCAGTACGTTCACCTCCGGTACAGGGGGCGCGTTCTCCGGAAGCAGGATCACCGTCTCCGGCGGGATCACGAGCCACAAGCGCACTGCTTTCGAAAAGCTGAACACCGTCAGCCTTTCCTCTCCGAGCTGCGCGGTGACCCGCGCCCCGCTCCGGTCGACCACCGGGGCTAGGAACGTGTTGCGCCGCCAAAGGCCGGGATGCTGTGGGGAGAACGCCTCTGATCCGCCGAACGTCAAACGACCCGACCACAGCAGTGACTCCACCACCTCCTTGGAGGTACCTCCAGCCACGATCAGATCGGCGAGCGAGAGGTCAAGCACCTGGGCTAGGGCACGCAACCGCTGCAGAGGCGGTGGCGGACGGTCCCCCTTCTCGATGCGCCACAAGTGCGATGGGTCAAGGCCCACCATGCGGGCTGCCTCGCGCAGCGTCAGACCCCGAGCCTCCCGCGCCGATCGAATCAGCGTGCCAAACCTCGGGATCACCATAGAAGTCATGCTACCGGCGGTGTTGCCAGCTGTCAACGGAGCGGTCCTCTTGCTCCTTCTGAGCGTGAAATGCACACAATGCCAGCATGTTGACGGGAAGGAGGCCCGCGCGCTATACTCGAAACGGTTCGAACACCGAAAACACCTGTGGAGGTGGCATTGGTGACGCTCCGGGATGTCGCGAGAAGGGCTGGCGTAGCCGTGTCAACAGCCTCCCTGGCGCTGAACGGGAGGCCACACGTGAGCGCTCAGCTTGCTTGCCGGGTACACCAGGCAGCACTCGAGCTCGGCTACCAACCCAATGGCGTGGCCCGGAGTCTGCGGACCCGACGCACACAGCTGGTGAGCTTGGTCGTGGCCGACATCAACAATCCATTCTTCGCCGCCATGGCGCGCGGCGCGGAGGAAGCGCTTGCGCAGAGCGGTTACTGCCTTCTCATCTGCAACACGGACGAAGACGCCCTCAGGGAGGAGCGGTTCCTCGAGGTCGCCTTACACAAGAAGACCGACGGCGTCCTCCTCGTCCCCACAGGTCGAC
>PUMK01000225.1 GCA_003551325.1 Candidatus Acetothermia bacterium
AACGTGCTCCAGGCCCAGCGGGACTTCTTCGGTGCCCACACATACCAGCGCGTGGACCGTGACGGGACGTTCCATACAGAGTGGGAGATGCTCTGATGCTGGCATTCGCTCCAGACAGGGTCATCGCTGAGGAAGAACTCGAGGAGAGGCTGCGCGAGGAACTGGAGAAGCTCTCCCTACGTGGTGAGCGTGTGCTGGTGATCGTACCCGATGACACGCGCACCCTTCCCATGTCCACCCTGTTCCGGACGATTGCTACTGCGCTCGGCCCCAAGGTCAGAGAGCTCACGTTCATGATCGCACTGGGAACGCATCCCCCACTCTCCACGGAGCAACTCCGTGCCCATCTGGGGCCTGATTGGGAGCGGCAGAACGCTACGGTCGTGCAGCACACCTGGCAAGACGCAAGCACCCTCGCCCAGGTGGGACGGATCAGCCGCGAGAAGATGCGCGCGATCTCCGGGGGGCTCCTCGCCCAGGATGTACCCGTGCAGATCAACGGGGAGGTCTTGGCGCATGATCTGTGCCTCCTCGTCGGGCCGGTGTTCCCCCACGAGGTCGTCGGCTTCTCCGGAGGGCACAAGTACCTGTTCCCGGGAGTGTCGGGCCCGGACATGGTGCACGCCTCGCACTGGCTGGGAGCTCTGATCACGAACCCAAAGGTGAACGGGCACCAGGACACACCCGTGAGGGACCTCATCGAACAAGCAGCCGAGTTCGTAAGGACACCACGCCTGGGACTATCGCTGGTCATGCAAGGGGATGCCGTAAGGGGGGTGTTCCTGGGAGAGGTTCGCGAAGCATGGCGCAATGCGGCCGAACACTCCGCTCAGGTCAACATCACCTGGTCAGAGCGATCGTATCGCGAAGTCCTGTCGATGGCGCCGAGCATGTACCGGGATCTGTGGACTGCGGGCAAGTGCATGTACAAACTGGAGCCGGTTATCGAAGATGGCGGCCGTCTTGTGATTTACGCACCCCACATCCGTGAGATCTCCGAAACCCACGGTACGTGGCTCCAAGAGGTCGGCTACCACGTGCGGGATTACTTTGTGGAGCAGTGGTCAACGTTCGCGCATGTTCCCTGGGCCGTGTTGGCCCACGCCACCCATGTGAAGGGGATCGGTACCTTCAAAGAAGGTGTCGAGCGACCCCGTGTGGAGGTGGTACTGGCTACCGGCATCCCTCAGGAGCTCTGCCGCAGGGTGAATCTGGGATTCATGCAAACCTCCGTGGTCGATCCGACGGCGTACGGAGGACGGGAAGACGAAGGCGTGCTGGTGGTTCCCAACGCCGGAGAGACCCTGTGGCGCCGATCCGACGGGAGGGTTCCCGACATCGACCAGCTGTAGCAGTCCCGAGGAGCCGCCGGTCACTTGCGTGAGGAGGGGAGCCCCCTTGCTCGAACCCGTAACCCCCCCGGGCTCGCCGCAGGACGAACAGCAGGCGAGCCCTGCACCGGCTACACTGATCCTGAACGCTGGCCTGTCGGCATCGACCAACGGGAGGAGACCCGATGAAGCGCATTGGCATCCTTGGGGGGATGGGGCCCGAATCAACGGCAGCGTACTACCTGCACATCACACGAACCTATGTCGAGCGGTTCGGCAGCTGTGCTTACCCCGAGATCGTCATCCACAGCGTTTCGTTCCAGCCGTACATCGACTGGCCGGCTGCCGATCGTTGGGACCTCGTGACTGAAGGGCTCGTGGGCGGCGCACGCGTCCTCGAAACTGCGGGCGCGGACTTCATCGTGCTCGCCACCAATACGATGCACCGTGTGCTTTCGAAGATCGCACCGCGGATCGGAATCCCGTTTCTGAGCCTGCTTGACGTCATCGGGGACACGATCGCATCGCGCGGCCTCAAGACCGTTGGGCTTCTGGGGACACGCTTCACGATGGAACAGCCCTTCTACAGCGAGGCACTGGCCACAAGGTCGATCGGCGTCCTTGCCCCCGAACCCGAGGACCGCGCACTCGTTGACCGCACAGTCTACGAGGAGCTTGTCTTCGGAACAGTGCACGAACGGTCTCGCACGGCGTTCTTGCGCATCATCGACCGCCTCGTTGCCCGCGGTGCAGAGGGGATCATTCTCGGGTGCACGGAGATCCCCCTTCTCGTAGGCTCAGCAGACTGCTCGGTACCGCTCTTCGATTCGACCCGCATCCATGCGGAGGCAGCCCTCGACAAAGCGCTTGAGGACAATCGACAAGCCCGCTAAGCGGTGGCCCCCCCATACCGGAAAGACGTTGCGCTGACGGAACACGCTCCTCAACGCCTGGCGTGTTGACGTCCCTATGGGGCAGCGCTATAATTGCTGAATTGAAGCGGATTGTAGGCTTCTCGGAAGGTGTTTCTCCGGAGGCTGCGTTCGATCTTCCTAACTGTGTGCAGCATCACTGCTTGAAGCCCCGTTGAGCGCTTCAAGCGACACCGGTAGACGCGGATTCGGCAGGGCGGTACCTGTTGAGGAGGTGTTCGAGGTGCTTAAGGGCAAGCTCCAGGAGAGGTTCGCCGGTCAGGGCAAGGCGGTCGTTGCGATGGTTCATTTCCCCCCCACGCCTGGATCTCCGCTGTTCGATGCCGAAGGCGGGATCGAACAGATCATGGATTCCGTACTGCGGGATGCGCGTGCGCTCAGCGAGAACGGTGTGCGTACGGTGATGTTCTGCAACGAGGGGGATCGTCCGTACCAGCAGAACGTGGGGTACGCAACGCCGGTGACCATGGCGTCCGTTGTCGCACGGGTGGTTGATGAGCTTGGCA
>PUMK01000244.1 GCA_003551325.1 Candidatus Acetothermia bacterium
CGCAAAGAGCAGATGCAGGTTCAGTTCGGTGGGAAGTACACAGATGCCTTCGAACTCCTTCGGGGACGCTCCATGGACGAGGTAGAGAACGGCAGGGTGGAGGTTATCGGACCTGACATCGACGAGGTGGAAGTGGGCTCGGCGCTCCCCATGGGTGTTGTGGTGGAGGTGGCGGGCCGGGACTTCAAGGAGGACTTCGAATCGGTGCTCGAGCGCCGGATCCACCATTTTGCGTCCTGTACGTTCGGCGTCTTCCACATGGGTCAACGCGACATACCGTGGGTACGGATCAGCAAGGAGGCGTTCGAGAAGGGCTTTCGCCTCAAGCACTACGGTGAGGTGTTGGTGGCCAAGTTCCATGATGAGTTCGCTGCGATCGTGGACAAGGTTCAGGTAAAGATCTTCACGGATGGCGACAAGGTTGCGGAGCTTCTGGAGGAGGCTCGGGCGATCTATCGGCAGCGCGATGAGCGGATCATGGGTATGAAGGATGAAGATGTTGACACGTTCTACTCTTGTGTGCTGTGTCAGTCTTATGCTCCAGACCACGTCTGCATTGTGACTCCTCAGCGATTGGGCCTGTGCGGAGCGTATACGTGGCTAGATTGTGGAGCCAGTTACGAGATGGACGCCCATGGACCCAACCAGCCGATCAAAAAAGGCGATGTCGTCGACGAGGTGAACGGGATTTTCGCCGGTGTGAACGAATATGTGCTGCGGGCTTCGAACGGAAACCTTGAACGGGTCAGCATGTACTCCATCATGAACGACCCGCAGACAAGTTGCGGATGCTTTGAGGTCATCGCCGCAGTCCTTCCCGAGGCCAATGGGGTGATGCTCGTCAGTCGGGAGTACCAAGGGGACACTCCGATCGGTATGGGATTCTCCACGATGGCCGGGCAGATCGGTGGTGGCCTTCAGATGCCCGGTTTCCTTGGTATCGGGAAGCTGTACATCACCAGTGAGAAGTTCATCTCTGCCGAAGGTGGACTGCCCAGGGTGGTGTGGATGCCGAAGGTCCTCAAAGAGGAGATCCAGGATCGGCTGGAGGCGAGGTTGGAGGAACTGGGGGCGAAGGAGCTGCTTGAAGCGATCGCCACTGAGGACGATGCCGTGACCTCCGATGAACTGCTGGCGTTTCTCGAGAAGAAGGGGCACCCGGCGCCCACGATGGATGCCCTTGTATAGGCGAAGGGGGAATGCATGGCGAAGAAGTTGACTGGCATCGAAGTCTACAAGCTCCTTCCGAAGACAAACTGCGGTGACTGTGACTTTCCCACCTGCATGGCTTTTGCCATGCAGGTGGCCGCGAAGAAGGTGGCTCTGGAACAGTGCCCCCACGTCTCGGAGGAAGCCCAGGCCGCACTCGGGGAGGCCCAGACCCCACCCATGCGCACCGTCCGAATCGGCGAGGGAGAGGCCGCGTTCACCATCGGTGGGGAGACGGTCCTCTTCCGCCATGAGGAGAAGTTCCACAATCCCACGGGCGTTGCGGTTCGAATCAGTGACGCGCTATCCGATGAGGCGTTGACGCAGCGCATTGAGGCGATCAACGCCCTCCGGTTCGAACGCGTGGGAGAGGTGTTGCACCTGAACCTCCTGGCGGTGCAGTGCGACAGCGGTGATGGCGAACGCTTCGCCCGGGTTGTGAAGATGGTCAGTGAACAGACGGGCCTTCCGCTGTTGCTTATGTGTTCCGAGCTTGAGCACCTTGAGGCGGCGCTACCCCAAGCCGGTGAGCGTCCCCTCGTGTGGGCCGCGAACGGGGAGAACTGGGAGGCCCTTGGCGAACGCGCCCTGGCGCACGAGGTACCCCTGGTCGTGGCCGGGGAGAGCCTGGAGGAGCTTGCTGCGTTGACGGGGAGGCTCAAGGACAAGGGCCTGCAGGACCTTGTCCTTGATGTGGGTGGCGACGGCTTTGCGGAACGGTTGACGCGGCTTGCGAAGGTGCGACGTCTTGCGCTCCAGAAGGAGTTCCGACCGCTTGGCTACCCGTCGTTGGCGTTCACCTCTGGAGGAACCCCTCTGGAGGAGGTGGCGGAAGCGATTGCCTATGTGTGTAAGTACGCTGCCGTTGTGGTGATGGAGAACACGGCTCCCGAGGCCGTGCTTCCCGTGCTCACCGCACGGCAGAATGTGTACACCGATCCTCAGAGGCCCAACGCAATCGAGGCCAAGCTCTACGAGATCGGTGACGTTGGCCCTGACGCGCCCGTGCTTGTGACGACGAACTTCGCGCTGACCTACTTCACAGTGGCTGGGGAGGTGGAGAACAGCCGCGTGCCCGCCTACGTGTCGGTCATCGATACAGAAGGCCTGGGGGTACTCAACGCGTATGCTGACGACAAACTGACGGCGGAGCGGGTCATCGCCACCGTCAAGGAACAGGGCGCGATGGAGAAGGTCAGACACAACAAGCTCGTCATACCCGGGCTTGCGGCGATGCTGCGCATGGAGATCCAGGATGAGTCGGGATGGGAGGTTGTCATCGGTCCCGAAGATGCCGCACGGGTTCCCCACTTCCTACGGAACGAATGGAGGGCGGACTGAGCTCTATGGACAGGATCAGGGTCAGGTTTCTGCCTGGCGGTGAGGTTGTGGAGGCCAACCCAGGGAGCACGATCCTGGAGCTCGCTTACGAGGCGGGAATCTCTATCGCCTCCGTGTGTGGTGGCGACGGGATCTGCGGTGGCTGTCGGGTGATCATCCAACAGGGGGAGGTGGATGCCTCCCCGACGACCCTCCTCACGCGGGACGAG
>PUMK01000038.1 GCA_003551325.1 Candidatus Acetothermia bacterium
CCTCCCCGCCCATCGACTGTATATTGGGGGCGAGGCGATCATCGTGGCAGATGGCGAACTGGAGTTGGTGCAGCGGAGTCTTGAGGGAGACCTGGCAGCGTGGGGCGAAGTCGTCCGCCGCTACAAGGACGCGGTGTTCGGAGTCGCCCTGGCTGTTCTGCGCAACCGAGCGGACGCCGAGGATGCTGCACAAGAGGCTTTCATCCGCGCCTACCAGCGGCTACACCACTACGATCTCACGAGGAGGTTCTCCACATGGTTGTTCACGGTGACCGCCAATGTAGCGCGGAACATGCTACGCAAGCGACGGCCGGAGCCACCGTCGCGCCTCAGTTGGCCCGAGGATCCGGCCGATGTCGTGCGGGAGGAACAGGTCCGCGAGCTTGTACGCAAGGCGGTGTGGGCCCTTCCCAACAGCTACCGGGAGCCATTGGTGCTTCGGTACTGGCAAGAGCTTGGAACGAACGATATCGCTCAGGTATTGGGTATGCCGGTGGGGACGGTGAAGACACGACTGCATCGGGGGCGGGCGCTTCTGAGGTCCCAGCTCGCCGAGCAGGGGGTGATGTGCGATGCGCTATGAGGGACTGGACGAGCTGATCCGCGATGCCATGCAAGAAGAGCGGGCTGAGGCCCGGGAGCTTCTGGATGGGATGGAGCGGACGGTAACGGTCCACCTTGCTTCCCACCCGGCGCCGCGGTCATGGTGGCGCCGATGGGGCGAAATGCTCCTCGGTCCACGGCCTGCCGCGAGGTTCGCTGTGGCTGGCGCGATGACGGCTGCGCTCCTGATTGGCTTTGCTGCCGGTCGTGTGTGGCTGCCCAGTGGCGTCCCCATGTTGGAGACCGGAGGGACGTTGTTCGCCGTGGCCGCTCCCCGTGCGGAGTTCGTGGCTGTGATGGGCGACTTCTCTGCTTGGCAACCGATACCGCTTGAGGATCGGGAGGGTAGCGGTATGTGGACTGCGGCCCTTGAGCTTCCCCCGGGGCGTTACGAATACGCGTTCTTGGTCGACGGACGTTGGGTCGGCCAGGATCCGGTTGCGGATGAGTACGTACGCAGCTTTGGTGAGTTCGCGTCGGTACGGTACGTGAAGGGGGACACATGAAGGCCCTTGCTGCTCTGTGCATGGCGATCCTGTGTACCCTGGGGACGTGGGGAGCCGCGGATTCGGCGATCGACGACGTGTTGAGGTATCTGCGGGGTATGCCCGTGTCGCAGGAGATCCGCCTGACACTGGTTATCCCTATGGAGCAGGCGCTCCGCGCAGGTCGTGCGACGCCGATGGTCACGTTGACGTATCTCGAACACGCATCCGGGCTTCCGAGAGCGCAGATGGAGCAGGCACTTGAGGTGTTGATCTCTGGACATCAGGCGACGCTGTTGATGGATCCCTTGATGAACAAGGCGCTGAAGCTGTGGGCCATGAGAAGACCGTGGAGCGATATCAACGATGAACTGCATCTGCGGCTTCGAATCCTGCTTTCCGCGCAAGATCTCATGGTGTCCCGTCAAGCGCGGTCAACGGTGTTGCTCCAGACGGCGTCTTGCGCCGTCACCCAAGCCATGGGAGTGCAGGAGGTGGGCTGGGCCATAGGGGATCACATTGCCACGGGCATGGACATTGGGGATGCGGATGCGATGGTTGTACGGGCGCGGGAGCGACTCCTACGCCTGCGGGGTATGGCACCGTGTGTGGACACGGTAGACGCGTTGCTGGAGGCCTTGTCCCCCGAGTTGGTTCGGGAGATCACCGCGCGCGCGCTGGATGAAAGATAGGAGGAAGAGCATGCGCAACAAAGTGATGCTTTCGTTGTTGGTCGTCGTGGCTCTGGGCGTGCTCGCCCTGGGCCAGGTGGAACCTCGGGGGATCATCATCGAGCCCCCCGACCCGGAGGGGCTCACGGTCAGTGTCTGGACGGACAAGCCCGTCTACCAGGTCGGCGAAGCCGCAAAGATTCACTTTGAGATCAACAAACCCGCGTACATCTACATTTGGGACATCCGTCCTAACGGTGAAGTGGTTCGGATCTTCCCCAATGTCTACGATACGCAGACCTATTTCCGGGCGGGCCGCCACACAGTGCCCACACCGGGCAAGACCTATAACCTGAGGGTGGAGCCGCCACTGGGTACCGAGTGGCTCCAGATCCTCGCCGTAACGCGGGAGTTCCCGGTGCAGCTTCTCGGGGCGGATCCCGACAATTTGGAGGCCCAGGTTCTGGGGTTGATCCCGGAGCCGGCAGAGCACGCCTTCGACTTCACGAGCTTCCAGATCGTCGACCGCCAACCACCAGCCCCGGGCACGTTGCAGGTACGCACGACGCCGAGCCTGGCGCGGATCTACGTTGACGGGGTCTTCCGAGGCTGGTCTCCGCGCGAGATCCAACTGGCACCCGGGTCGTATGACGTGTTGTTGCGCCGGGACGGGTACCAAGACCACACAGCGCGGATCCTCATCCAGTCGGGGCGTACACGAACCCACACCGTCTCCCTGACCCCGCTGCCGGTGAACCGTCCTCCGGTGGCGCAGTTCACCTGGAGTCCAGGGGACCCGGAGCCGAACCAGTGGGTGCGTTTCGACGCCTCGGAGTCCTACGATCCGGATGGCCGTATTGTGCGCTACGAGTGGGACTTCAACGATGATGGTCGGGTGGACGCAACCGGTCAGGTGGTGTTCCACCGGTTCACCCGCGGGGGCGACTATCGCGTGCGGCTCAAGGTGACGGACAACGACGGCGCGACCGACG
>PUMK01000075.1 GCA_003551325.1 Candidatus Acetothermia bacterium
AAGTGGTGTATGAGTGCGTCATCAACATCGACCTGTTCTCAATGAGTGCCTGCCGGCAGTGCGACCTCCTGCAGCAATGCGTCGGCGCTCGTGGCGTCGGACACCTGGGGCAGGTAGCGTCGGCTCACCTGGCTCTTCGAGATGCCCTCGCATCCCAGCGACTTCACCAGGCCGTCCACCCGCCGGGTCGATACCCCTTCCACATACGCCTGCTGCACCACCGCCAGCAGCGCCCGCTCGCTCCGCCGCGGCTCCAGCAGGCTCGGATAGCAACTCCCCTCCCTCACCTTCGGGATCTGCAACTCCAGCGTCCCCACCCGTGTGTCCCAGGGACGATTGCGGTACCCGTTGCGCTGCGTCAGATGCTCCGGCGTCCGTTCCCCGTAGCCGGCTCCGGTCTTCTCCGCCACCTCCGCCTCCATGATTCCGCGTACCAGCACCCCTAACGCCTCCCGGAAAAAATCCACGCCAGCCTCTCCTCCCCGCTTGCGCAGAAACTCCACAAGGTCCATGCTTTCCCGGGTCACTGTCGTCACCTCCATCATCGTTGTTCTTCCGGATTTCGATGATGATGACGCAGTGACCCCTCTCTTTGCCAGTCTCCTCCTACACCACTTCCTGGGACTCTACTAGAAAGAGAGGACGCCGGCTTTCACCGGCGTCCTCTTTAATCTCCTATTCGCCCCTACTCTTCCACTTCAGTTTGGCTGAATGGCCATTGCTCGTCTTATGAGCCCGCTCTAATCCCGAAGAGCTCGGGGTTTCGGTGTGCTCTCCGCCAACTACCCATCATCCCGACTATTCACCTGCTCCCCATCAGCGGAGAGCGGCTTACAGGGAAAAACCATTGGCATAACAAGGCTTGTCCTCTCGTCATACCTCCCTCCTGCGTAAAGGGGCTCTCCCCGTTTTCGTGGGCCGGGTCCCTTCCGCAAATTCATGCTAGCACGGGTCCTGTGGATCGTCAAACCGATTCACAACGTGTCGCATGACCGCTTTCAACGGGAAACGGCCGGAGACTAGGCCTCCGGTGTTTCGGCATCAGACGCGACGTCTGTCGCCCCTTCATCGTGTTGCCTTATCCACTGGAAGCGCCCATGATACCGCTCGAGGATACGAATAGTCCTTACACCCAGCAGGCCTAGGAACAGCGCGTTACCAGCCGCGTGCATGACATCGAACGGAAGGCTGGCCATCCACGTGACGATGAACGTCCGTGCAGTGAGAGGATAGACGAACCCGATCCAGGTCCACAGGTTCATGATTATCCCGAAGAGCATGCCCCAGGCGATGCCCGTGAGTATCAGCCATCTCCTCCTGAGGGTAATACGCCGTAGCGCGACCGCGGACGCCCCGGCGAGCCCCCAGGCCAGCATCTGGAAAAGCGTCCACGGACCATGCCCGAGGAAGAAGTTCGAGACGACGGCCGTCAGGGCGCCCACTGCGAATCCCGCAACCGGCCCGAAGACGTATCCGGAACAGATGACGAGATACGTGCTGGGCTGCAGGTTGGGTGCCGCAACAAAAGGCACGCGAAGAAGCGCGGACAGTGTACCGAGCAGCGCGACGATTGCCAGCACCCTGGCATGCATGCCGCAGGTCTCGAACCTGGCGGCAAACAGCAGCACCGTGCCCGTGGCAACGCCAACCACGACGAAGACCCACAAAGTGGCTCCCGCTGTCGTATCGCGCACCTGCGCGAACACCATCACCGCCAGCAGCAAGAACAGGACCACGGGCAGGAAGAGTCTACGGCTCAAATGAACGCCTCCACCACGTCATCAACCGTCATGAATGCAGAGGCATCCTGGTCACCGAATCGGCCGCGCGCGATCACGTTTATCTCCGGCCGGAACACCTCCGAGCCGGACAGCACGATACGTTTGGGACCGTCGGCGACGACCCTCCCACCTTCGAGCAGCAGTACGCGGTCCGCGTGCCGCGCAACGGTCTCCACATCGTGGGTGATGAGCACTACTGCCCTGTTTCCGTCACAATACCGGATCAGGAACCTCAGAAGGTTCTCTTTCAGCTCATACCCCAACCCTCGCGTTGGCTCGTCGAGCACCAGCACCTTGGGTTGCGCGGCGACCACCGAGGCCAGGGCCACCCGCTGGCGTTCGCCGCCACTCAATCCCCTTGGATAATGCTGCCGGTATTTCTCGAGGCCGAGCAGGGCGAGCACCTCGCCGACACGCCTGCGTGCCTCGTTCTCATCCACCTGCATGTGTTTCAGCGTGAACAGTATCTCCTCCTCGACAGTATCCGCGAACAAATGATCGTTCGGATTCTGGAAGACGAGTCCGACCGTCCTCGCGAGCGACGGCACGGTGGCGTTACGGGTGTCCATGTTATTCACCAGCACCCTGCCGGAAGTCGGCTTGAGCAGGCCGTTCAGATGCCTGGCCAGCGTGGTCTTGCCCGAGCCGTTGCGTCCCACTACGGCCAGCAACTCACCCGCACGCACACCAGTCGTAATTCCCTGCAACACCGGCTGGCCCTTCTCGTACGCGAACCACACGTCCTCCACCGCGATGAGCGCTTCCCCGGGCGAAGGCCGCCGCTCGTAACGATGCTCCGGGACCTCCGGAAGCAGCAGATGTCCGAACATTTCCCGCGCTTCATCGACGCTGTCGGGCAGTCTCCCCGACCACAAACCCGCCCTCCGTAAGTCGCTCGCCAGTTCCACCATCGGGGACACGCCAACGCCATGGGGCACTTCGACCAGCGATTCAAGGACCCCACG
>PUMK01000126.1 GCA_003551325.1 Candidatus Acetothermia bacterium
CCGCAAACAGCGGCAAGGTGACCGCAAGAACGACCAGGGCCCCCAGGCTGATCTTCCTCAGCATGCTGACCTCCTTGCTCGACTCATCTATGCACCGCCAGTGTACTACAGCCGACGACTCCGGGTCTGTAACTCGAATCACCCCCCTGGACCCCCAGAGCCTTGTCTTCGGCGAATTATGCTCGCCGCAGCGTAGCCGTAGCGAGGTGGGTGTCGAAAGGAAGTGCGGGTCAGCCTCCGCCACAGTTTGTCACGGACGGAGGTGACCCGCGTCACCTTCAAGGCGGCCTGGGGACCTGCTACAGCGTCAGCGCAGAGGGTGTCTGAGCCTGGTGCGGATGTTCGGATCCTGGGTAGATTTTCAGCTTACGAAGCATCCGGCGTCCAAGCTTGTTCTTGGGAAGCATCCGCCGCACGGCTAGCCGAATGGGAAGCTCAGGATGGCGCTCAACAAGGCGCCGGTACGGCGTTACCTTGAGATGCCCAATGTAACCCGAGTGGCGGTAGTGCATCTTCTGGTCCCACTTCTTCCCTGTGAGCTTCACCTTGTCGGCATTCACCACGACCACGTAATCCCCAACATCAAAATGGGGTGTGTACGTCGCCTTGTGCTTCCCCTGCAGCACGAGGGCGAGCTTCGACGCCAACCTGCCCAACGGCTGGTCGGTGGCATCCAGCACGTACCACTCACGGCGGAACGTGGTGCCCGCATCCTCCTTTTTAGCCATATACGTTCTTTGCATCATGCCCTCCTCAGCGCACAGAATTATAAGTGTCACCCGCCCCCACTCAACCCAAGGCCACGAGCTGTTCCTCCCCCGGTCCCACACTCACGGTTTTCACAGGCACGCCCACACGATCTTCCACAAAGGAGACAAGGCGCTGCACAGGACGGGGCAGATCATCCCCCGTGCGCTTACGGGAGAGGTCCGCCCTCCACCCGGGGAGGCGTTCATAGACCGGCACAGCAGCGGACAGTTCTGCAGCTCTCGTCGGAAAGTGCTCTTGACGGGTTCCGGCGATCCGGTAGGCGTCGCACAACCAGACCTCCGAGAGTCCGGTCAGAACATCCAGCTTGGACATCACCAACTCCGTTAGTCCGTTGATCTCACAGGCGTACCGCAGTGCCACAAGGTCTAACCAGCCACAGCGCCGCGGGCGACCTGTCGTGGCCCCGTACTCACGACCTACATCCCTCATGTGCCTCCCGGAGGGGCCACGGTCTTCGGTAGGGAAAGGCCCCTCACCAACCCGCGTTGTGTACGCCTTGCA
This sequence comes from Candidatus Acetothermia bacterium, assembly GCA_003551325.1. GTDB lineage: Bacteria > Bipolaricaulota > Bipolaricaulia > Bipolaricaulales > Bipolaricaulaceae > B1SED10-245. Next base: position 1,273 of record PUMK01000126.1, read on the forward strand.
TACCCCAATGACGCGATCGAGCCGATCGGTCCGGATACCAGCACCCCAACCAACGCCGTGCACCGTAGTCGTTGATGAAGTGACGTAGGGGTATGTACCCCAGTCCAGATCCAGCAGGGCGCCCTGCGCCCCCTCAAAGAGCACGTACTTCCCTTCGGAAAGTGCGTGCTCCAGCCGATCCCTTACCCCACCCACGCGTTCACCCAGTTCGCGACGAAAGGAGAGCAACGCGTCCACCGTCTGCTCGATGGGAAGCTCATCGCGATACCCTCGAACACGAAGCTCAGCCACCGCGCGCTCGAGCGTGTTGCGCACACCCTTCTCATCATCGAGATCCGCCAGCCGCAACCCACGGCGGGCCGCCCGATCCTCGTAACACGGGCCGACGCCACGTCGTGTGGTGCCGATTCGCTGCGCGCTGCCCTCCAGCTCCTCCCGGAGCTTGTGATGGGGAAGAATGAGGTGGACACGCGGAGAGAAGGCCAACACTGGTTCTGGTCTTCCCTGTTCTCTGAGATCTTCAAGCTCTTCCCACAATGCCCAGAGATCGAGTGCCATACCATGAGCGAGCACACCCACACAACCAGGGTGCAATGCTCCTACGGGAACCTGGTGCATCCGCGCCATGCCGTACCCGTCCTGTACGGTGTGTCCGGCATTCGGGCCGCCGTTGAACCTCACAGAGAATTGGGCATCGCGTGCCAGAACGTGCGCAACCTTTCCCTTAGCTTCATCCCCCCACTGTGCACCAAGCACTGCCAACGCCGGCATCGCTTACCACCCCCCCGCAGATGCCTACGCACACGGCACACGCCGCAGCGCAAGCCGCCCCTTCCGACCACCAAGGGTCAGCTCGAATTCGTGTTCCGCTCCGTCCATAGGGCCCTGCCACATGTTTGCCGCCAATACCTCACGGGCGATGCGCTCTGCGTAAGCGTCAAAGAGGTCCTTCCATGCCCCACAGTGAGCGACTTCGATCCTGTCCGTCACCTGGAAGCCCGCCTCCTTACGTGCCAGTTGAATCCTGTGCACGAGTTCACGCACCTCTCCCTCAGCCCGAAGTGCATCATCCACACGGACATCGAGCGCTACAGCCCACGCGCCTTCTTCCGCCACGGCAAAGCCCTCCCTGGGCGTCCAGACCACCTTTGCATCATCGGGGATGAAGCTCACTTGCTGCCCATCAGCATCGGCAGTCCACATCCCCTCACGCTCGAACGCAGCCAGGACAGCAGCGGGATCGGCCTGCTCCAAGACCTGTGCGGCGCGCTTTGCCATCGTCCCCAGTCGCGGACCAAGGGTACGAAACTCCGGCATGAGCTTGGGGACCTTGAACGACTGCACCGCCGCGCCGGTCACGACTTCCTTGACGTTCAGCTCCTGACACACAAGCGCCTTGAACTCCTCGGAGAGACCAGCCACGCCCTCCGCATGCAGAGCCCGAAGCGGCTGACGCACCTTGATC
>PUMK01000258.1 GCA_003551325.1 Candidatus Acetothermia bacterium
AACAGTTCGGCGTAATCTGCACGGCTGCCCTGGGGCACACGCAGGTTGCCCTGGCGGTCGTACAGTGGCCCGGAGAACGGGTCAAACACCAGTTGTGGATCTTTCATCTGCTCGACCCGCACCACGGCCAGATCATAGACGGAGATCTCACCGAGCAGCGGATCGTCGACGATGACGCTCTTCAACGCGTCCTCGAATACGGGGTTGATCATGGTGCCTGGAGCTGCTTCGAGCCGGGCCCCACCGTCTCCAAGGAGCCCCCAGTAGAACACGTCCTCCAACTCGCCAGGCTTGTAGGCCCCGGCGTACACTTTCGACAGGAAGTCGAGGTAGATCGGAACCCAGTCCACGACCTTGCTCGTCACTACGAGCTCTGGTGCGAAGTCGTAGTGGTTGGAGTAGTGACCGAATGTGGGGATGCCGACTTCGGCAGCGACTTGGGCCACTGTCGCCGAGTCCTCAACATAGAGGATGACCTCGACGCCGTCCGCGATCAGTGCCTCCGCAGCTTCCTTTGCCGCGGTGGGGTCGTACCACGAGTAGAGCCAACGCACGTGGATCTCCGCATCGGGGTTGACCTCGCGGGCCCCAATCGCAGTGGCGTTGATGTTCCTCTTCAGTTCAGGGACCGGGTTAGCAGCTACGAAGCCGATCCTCCCGTTCTCCGCCAGTGCGCTGGCCAGCAACCCCGTCACGTAGCTTGCCTGATACAGGTCAGCGAAGTAACGAACGATGTTCGGTGCCGTGTTGAGGAAGGCGATCTGCCCGAAGATGATATCCGGATAACGAGGCGCGATCGTCGCGATGGGGAACTGGTAACCGAACGATGTGGTGAAGATGACGTCCGCCCCGTCGTCGATCATCATGTCAACGACCTCGTCAACCTCGGCTTCCGCCACTGCTTCGGCATACCTTGTCTCCAGCCAGGGGAAGGTGTCGTCAACGACCCTGCGTGCGGCATCGTGCGCCCAGGTCCACCCGAAGTCCCCAACCGGTCCTACATAGACAAATCCAGCGACGAGCTTGTCCGGGTTAGCGGCGAATGCGGTCAGCCCCAGCGCAGCAACCAGGAGCCCTACAAGAAGTGCCGTTAGTTTTGTTCCTCGCATATGCTATCTCCTCCTAAGACTATTGCAGTTCGTAAAGGATACACAGCGCATATCCACACATGCCGATCGTGCACGAACACGTTGCTTGTGGGAAGATCACCTCCTTGCGTGCATTGGTCGTGCCAGCTACTTCTCACCTCGGATGTAGGGTAAGCCCAGAGAGGCCGGTGCTCCGCGCGCACGTCCCGATCGACGGAGGCCGACCAGCGCCAGAACGACGACAGCCAATGCGTACGGCATAAGCTTGAGCAGCTCCGGGGTGACGAAGTCCTGAAGCCGGAACGAAAGGTGGTACAGGGCGCCGAAGAATAGCGCTCCGCCGATCGCCCGGAACGGTTCCCATGAGGCGAAGATGGTGAGCGCGATGATGATCCAGCCCATCCCTGCTGTCATACCTTCGGTCCAGGATGGCCGGTAGGCGATGGAGAGGAATCCCCCTGCTAAGCCTGCCAGTGCGCCTCCAACGGCAACGCACAGGTACCGCACGCGCACAACGTTGATGCCAAGTACGTCAGCAGTTGCCGGAGACTCGCCCGCGGAACGGATCGCTAGTCCCCAACGTGTTCGGTAGATGACAAGCCATAGGAGGACGGTGAACCCAAGGCCGATGTACAGAAGCGGGCTCTGCCTGGTGAAGAACATGGGTCCAAGGAAGGGGATATTGGCCAGCCCAGGAACTGTGATGTTGGCGAGTGGACGCGCGAGGGGCACGCCGACGAAGCTGCGCCCCAGGAAGCCCGCCAGTCCCAGGCCGAAGATCGACAGGATGAGCCCGGACACGTATTGGTTGGCCCGAAGGGTGATCGAGGCCACACCGTGGAGCATGCTGGCGAGTACCCCGACGCCGGCGGCGGCCAGCAGTCCAAGCACAGGGTTACCCGTACTCTGGGCGACGGCGAAGCCGCTGAATGCGCCGAGGATCATCATCCCCTCGACACCGAGGTTGATCACCCCCGAGCGCTCGGCGAGGATCTCACCCAGCGTGCCCAGAAGAAGCGGCGTGCCCAGAGCTAGACCCCGCGCCACCGTGCCGATGACCCAAGTTTCCCAGCCCATCATGCATCCCCCCTTGCCAAGCGGACCTTCCAGTACATGAGCCACTCACTTCCGATCAGGAAGAAGAGCACAAGACCGCTGAGCACTTCTGTGAGCTGGAATGGCATGCGCAGCGTTACCCGGATGACGTCTCCGCTGGCCAAGATCACCCCGAACAGAAGCGATGTGACGATTGCTGCCAGGGGATTGCCGCGGGCCAACCAGGCCACCATGATCGCGGTGTACCCGTACCCCAGGGAGATCTGGCCGGGGTAGAGCAGCTGGTGGTGGATACCGGCGACCTCTCCGACCCCAGCGATCCCCGCCAGGCCTCCCGACACCAACATCACCATCATGCTGACTCGAAGGAAGCTGATTCCTGCGTAACGAGCAGCTCCTTCCGACTCGCCCACAACACGGGTTTCGTATCCCCCGCGTGTGTACAGCAAGAATACCGTTGCGAGAAGCGCTGCTGCCAGACCGATGGCGAGTGTGGGGATGTGGACCCGCGAGTCCGGGAACAGGGGCAGCTTGGCAGTAGCGGGGAAGATATCCGTGTAAGGGAAGCCCCACATCGTGGGACCCCGCCAT
>PUMK01000110.1 GCA_003551325.1 Candidatus Acetothermia bacterium
ATGACGGCACTCCTTGCGCCTGTTCCTTGAGTTCCTGCAGACGGCGGACGAGTCGCGGGAGAATTTCCGCCAGATCGCCCACCACAGCCAGGTCCGCAGCTTGGAACACCTGAGCCCGAGGGTCCTTGTTGATGGCGATGACCACTTCAGCACCCCGCATGCCCGCAAGATGCTGGATCGCACCCGATATGCCGCAAGCGAAGTACAGACCCGGTGACACCGTTTTTCCGGAAAGGCCTACCTGACAGGGGTACGGGAGCCATCCCTGATCCACCACTGCTCGGGATGCACCCACCTGTCCCTCCCACACGTCAGCAAGCGCGCGAACCCAATCCAAGCTGTCAGGACGTCCTAGCCCTCGCCCCACGGCCACCACCATCTCCGCGTCCTCGATGTTGCTTCCACCCGGTATCGGCTCTGTTCCCAAGATGGTGTAGCGCGAGCGGAAGACCTGCTCGTCGTACGTCTTGTGGATGACCTCGCCCCGGCGGCCGGAATCCCGGGGCGCCGGTCGGTGTGAGCGAGGGCGAACTGTGGCCAGCTGGGGGCGGTGCTCAGGCGTCTTGATCGTCGCCATAACGTTGCCCCCAATGGCAGGACGTGTCTGCAGCAGAAGGTCGGAGCCCTCTTGAACGTCCAGGTCGGTGCAATCGGCCGTGAGACCCGTATGGAGCCGCGCAGCCAACAGAGGCATGATCGTACGACCCGAACTCGTGGCCCCAGCTACCATGATGGAGGGGTGCTCCTCCCGGATGAGCTTCTCCAGCGACGCTGTATAGGGATCCGGATCGAACACAGCAAGGGATGGATGATCCACCACATACACCTTGTCGGCACCGTGCTCAATGAGCTCCTGAGCGGCATCAGCCACGCGGTCCCCCAACACCACCGCGCTGAGCGGACATCCGAGCTTGTCAGCCAACGCCCTGGCCCGCGCCAGGAGCTCAAACGAGACTGTCTTGAGACGTCCCTGTACATGCTCAGCCAAGATCCACACACCGTGCGCTTCTGCCTTGCCCATCAGACCAACCCTTTCTCCTGAAGGAAGGCGATAATCCTCTCCACCGCCTTGTCGGCCGATCCCTCCACCTTCTCGGTCTCCCGCGCCAGCGTCGGGTAGTACACGCGCACCACCCTCGTGGGGGATCCCGAGAGCCCGCACTCCTCGTCGGGGAGGTCCAGATCCGACTGCCTGAGGCACTCCACTTCTTCCGTGCGGGCCTTCAGCTTCCTGACGAAGGTTGGAAGCCTGGGCTCCCCGATTTCCTTCACCACCGTGAGGAGCACCGGCAGCGGCGCCTGTACTTTCTGGTAGCCTTCTTCGGTTAACCGTCGGGCGCGGAGCCATCCACCCTTGTCCTGCATCGGAGGGAAGACCTCACAGATCTCGCTCACGTAGGTCATCAACGGAATATCCAGCATGTCCGCCAGTTCAGGACCCACTTGTCCGGTCTCGCCATCCGTGGCACGCTCACCGCAGAGCACGACGTCGAACGGGCCCAACCTCTCGGTCGCGGCCGCCAACGTACGTGCCGTCGCCCACGTATCGGCACCCGCAAACTTCCGATCCGTAAGAAGAATCGCGCGATCGACACCCATGGACAGGGCCTCTCGCAATGCCGTGTCCGCCGACGGCGGACCCATCGAGACAGCCAGGATCTCTCCGCCGTGCTGTTCCCTGAGCCGCAACGCTACTTCCACAGCGTACAGATCCAACGGGTTGATGATCCCCGGGATTCCCTCACGTACCATGGTCCCCGTCTGCTCATCGATCTTGATCTCGTCCGTGTCGGGGACGTTCTTGACCGTTACCAGTATCCGCATGCTCCCCCCGTCGTGACGATCACTGCCCTGACCGCTGCCCGTGTCGGGCCAAAGCCGCTGCCGCGCTCAACCACTCGCGGACCGCGTGGAAAACGGGGATGCCGGCCTCCTCGATGCGCTGTGAGACCTCACGCGTCCACCCTCCACCGATGGCACCGCAGAGGATCGGTTTGCCGTACTCGGCTTGCATCGACGTGAGGACATCGACAATGTCTGCTTCCAACGGGGCATCCTGAAACACGAACCATGCCATCACCATGTCGATCTCCCGCTCGGAGAGCAATCCGCGAAGCCCAATCTCATAGTCGCGCGCCGTCGCGGAACCGGTAACGTCGAGAGGATTTTGGACGATGAAATACGGAGGGAAAGCTTCCTTGAGCCGCTCCACGGCTGAGGGAGAGAGATCCCGAAGCTGAAGACCGAACTCGGAAAGCAGATCCATCGCCTGCACCATCGGACCAGCACCGTTGCTGATCATAGCCACACGGTTGCCGCCAGCAGCGGGCTGCATGAGCAAGGCCTTCGCCGCAGCGGAAAGCTCCTCGAACCCATCCACCGCGATGGCTCCAGCCTGGTTCAGAGCCCCCTTCCACGGTTCATACGTTCCACCGAAGAAACCCGTATGCGAAACCGAGGCTCGCGCCCCTTGAGGCGTCCGGCCCGACTTGAAGATGACCACAGGCTTTCGGACCGCCACGTCCCGCACCGCGTTGAAGAGCTTCCGTCCGTCGCTCAACCCCTCGAAGTAGCATACGATCACGTCGGTCTCGGGGTCGTCCCCAAGGTAGGCGATGAGGTCAGCCTCGTCCACATCGAGACGGTTGCCATAGCTCACGAACTTGCTCACCCCAAGCTCTGCGAAACGCTCCAGCAGTCCTACGCCAACGGTTCCCGATTGGGACAACACCG
>PUMK01000215.1 GCA_003551325.1 Candidatus Acetothermia bacterium
CCGTACACTGGCCCCATGAACCCCGAGGCCCGCGACAAACTCAAGGCAACGCTCCTCGGCATGGTCGGCTCAGCGATGCAGAAATATCCATCCGCCTCCAAGGGTGACCTCAAGGACGTGTGGAAAGCCGCGGTCGATGAACGTTACGCAGCCCGCAAAGCCAAGGAGGCCGAGGAAGCCAAGAAGCGTGCCGCCAAGCGCCGCGTCGCCGCAGCCAAGAATCGGGAAGACGCGCAGCAGGATCCCTGAGTGACCCGGCGTCTGTCGGCCGCTTCTCGCACGATCCTGACGCGCCCGCGATGCGCCGCTGACACTCCGCGCGAAACGCCCCCACAGCGGCCTCGAGATCGCAAACCGCCCGCAGGTCTATCCAACGACCCCACGGAGAGCCCCGTAAACGGCCTCCGTCCTCGTCGGCCCATGGTGGATGGGTTGTCTGGGACCGGTCGGCCGCCAGCGCTCCGGCTTGCCTAAAGGGGGAGACGCGGTCGGCGGAGCACCGTCTTGCCTCACGGATAGCCGGCAACCATCAGGGACGCACGGTGCTGTCAGATGCCTCCCCGCCCATCACAGGGGTGGCAGCTCGGGGAAGTCATCCCCGGAAGCCGTAGCACAGCGCCCGCATCACCCGTGCCAACACCACCCTGAGACGCTCGTGATGGCTAGCCGAGGGCCTGTTACCGTTCAAGAAACGTGAGCCCCCTGGCGTAGGGGGGTCAGTCTGTTCTCATCCAAGGATGAGCATGAAGCCGTGAGTCGTCACGTGATGTGCATTTCCCACGAGATACACGGGCTACCTTCATGCTTATCTCGCGTGACGCAACTCTGACGTTTGACAAGACGGGGGCTGGAAACGAAGCCATGGTCCGGCTAGTGAGGCACTCCCAAAGGACACGGGGAGCAACCGATAGGCCGCGCCTACCGCTACCGCGCCAGTCCTCGACACTACCCCTATGTCGGTTTTGACATGCAGGTATGAGGGTGTAACCGCGGGGACGCTTGCACGAGCGGGCGTTCGACGCTACGATGCCTCCATGAGCATGGAGCGTCTGTTCCGATGCTTCTTCATCCGTGAGTGCTGGCGCCGCTAAGGCGCCCTTTCCTATCGTTTTTTTCCCTAACCCTTATGTTGCTGTGAACGCCCCGGCGCTGTGCAGTGCAGCCTGGGGGGCGAAGACCGTATACGCCGTTGCGCGGGTGTCCCACGACGCACGCGTGTTGCAGGATACAGGAGGTAGTCCATGACCGAACCGACGAAGATCTTGCTGTCGGAGACCGAGATTCCCAAAGACTGGTACAACGTGATCGCCGATCTTCCTTTCGAGATGCCACCGATGCTACATCCGGGTAAGGGTTCCCCGGTGGAGCCCGATGACCTTGCCCCGATTTTCCCCCGCGCTCTTGTCGAACAGGAGCTCAGCACGGACCGGTGGGTGGAGATCCCCCAAGAGGTGCGGGAGGTCTACGGTCTATGGCGCCCGAGCCCCCTGTGCCGCGCGCGCCGGTTGGAGAAGGCGCTGGGCACTCCGGCGCGCATCTACTACAAGTGGGAAGGGGTGAGCCCTCCAGGAAGCCACAAGTCCAACACGTCTGTGCCCCAGGCGTTCTACAACAAGGCCGAGGGCGTTCAGCGATTGGCGACCGAGACGGGCGCCGGCCAATGGGGAAGCGCACTGGCCTTTGCCTGCCAGCTGTTCGACCTTGCGTGCAAGGTGTACATGGTGAAGGTGAGCTACGACCAGAAGCCCTACCGCCGGATCATGATGGAAACCTGGGGGGCGGAGTGCGTGCCGAGCCCGAGCCCTGCTACGGAGGCGGGCAAGCGCATTCTCGCTGAAGACCCCGACACCAGCGGCTCGCTGGGCATCGCCATCAGCGAAGCCGTTGAGGACGCGGTGACGCACAGCGATACCAAGTACTCGTTGGGGAGCGTGCTCAACCATGTCATGCTGCATCAGACCGTGATCGGTCTTGAGACCAAGAAGCAGCTGGAGCTCGTTGGTCACTATCCGGATGTGCTCATCGGATGCGTAGGCGGGGGTAGCAATTTTGCCGGGCTGTTCCTCCCGTTCGTCGCCGACAAGGTGGACGGTGTGGCGCCGGAACTACGGATTGTGTGTACCGAGCCCACGGCATGCCCCACCCTGACGCGGGGCCCGTACGCCTACGACTTCGGCGATACGGCCTGTTCGACCCCGCTCCTCAAGATGTTCACGTTGGGGCATGCGTTCGTTCCCCCGCCCCTTCATGCCGGAGGGCTTCGCTACCACGGAATGGCGCCCATCATCTGTGCGCTCGTTGAGCGGGGGATTGTTGAGGCGCAGGCTTACGATCAGATCCCTGCCTTTGCTGCGGGTTTGCAGTTTGCGCGTACGGAGGGGTTCATCCCGGCTCCCGAGCCCACACACGCGATCAGAGCGGTGATCGATGAGGCCCTTGCGTGCAAGGAGGAGGGAAAGGCGAAGACCATTGTGTTCTCGCTGAGTGGGCACGGACATTTCGACCTTGGTGCTTATGCAGCGTACTTGGCGGGCACGTTGGAAGAACCTCAGGGATGCGACGCTCTTCTGAAGCAGGCACTCAGTTGTCTTCCCATGGTGCCCTGATGGGTTGATGCGGCCGCCTGCTCCGGGAGGCGGGTGGGCGGCCGTACCCATACAGGTTACCCCGCTACGGGCGGGGCACACAGGTTACCCCGCTACAGGCGGGGCACACAGGTTACCCCGCTACAG
>PUMK01000214.1 GCA_003551325.1 Candidatus Acetothermia bacterium
GATGTAGATGATGACGGCATGGATCTTCCCTACTATCCGTGGGACGTGTCGTTTGACACGGTGAAGGTGACGGACTACCAGGTATTTGACGGTACGCGTACGACGATGCGCTTCCTGGATGGTTTGTTCCAGCCGGTGACGACGTATCGCCCGGGCGACCAGATTTACCTGGAGGTCACGGACCTCGATCAGAACGAGGACAGCCGGATTGCCGAGCGCATCTCCGGTCGGTGGGACAGGCCAGAATCCAACAACAACAACAACTCTTGGGCTCGCGACTCCTCGCCGATCTGGGCACAGACGCCTTCCCACGTACTGGCCACGTTCATCGGCGGCGGCTTCGCTGATACAAGCATCAAGCCTGCGAAGGTGTTCTTGTTCAACGCAAACACGGGCAAGGTGATGGCGATCGACTTGATGGAGACGGGTCCGAACACGGGCGTGTTCAAGTCATCGACGGGCGTGAAGGTCTCGGACCTTGGCGGCCGGGAGATGGACTTGATCGTAGCGTTCTACCAGGACCCGTCGAACCACCGTGACGTGGCGATCATGTCAACGCGTGTGAAGGGTGGCCCGATCACGCCGCCGGATCCGGCGAGTGTGGCGTTTGACCGTGGTCAGTACAGCCGTGGGGACACGGGTACGATCACGGTGACGGAGCCTCAGTACGCAGGCCAGGATGCGATCACGGGTACGGACGTGCTTGTCTTGAAGGACAAGGACGGCGCTGTGGTCAAGACCTGGGACGAGCTGACGCGGGTATCGGGTACGCAGAGCCAGTTCCGCGCGACGTTCACGGTCCCGGCGGACATTCCGACGGGGACGATTCGAGCGGTGTACACGCATCCGACGGACCCGGCACGCACTGAGGAAGCCACGGCGCAGGTGGTTGTGGCGGTGCTGGAGGACGTGACGGGTATCGACGTGAGCCCGGCGGTATTGGTGGATGAGGTTGTGTTCAGCCTGATCTCCGAGCCGGTGGGAGCGGTGGCGGACCGTATTGGTATCACGATCTACGATCTGACGGGTCGTAAGGTGAGTGAGACGAGCGGTACGAACACGGCGTCGGTGAGCTGGAACGGTGGGAGCCTTCGCAACAGCGCGTACGTGTACGTGGCGGTGGTGGAGGGTCCGAACGGTCGCGTGTGGACGTTCCGCGGGTTCGTCTACATCAAGCGGTAAGGGGGGATGATGAAGGCGATCTTGACGGTGCTGCTTGTAGGGGTGGTCGCCTCGATGGCCATGGGACAGGCGTACGAGGGTGCGATCGTGTTCCAGGGCGGTCATGGGGCGAAGGCCCTGGGGATGGGCGGCGCGTTCACGGCGCTGGCGATTGACGGCAGTGCGGCGTTGTGGAACCCGGCGGGCTTGGTGCACATGGAAGGTGCGTGGCTGTCGGGGGCGACGGCGAACTTGTTTGCCGGAGGGGACTTTGAGGGCGCGGGATACCAGTACGTGGCTGGCGGGTTCAACTTCGAGGGTTACTCGTTGGCGGTGAGCTGGGGGAATGCGTCGGCAGGTCCGTTGTATTCGGCGAGCGCGTTCATGGGTTCGGTGGCCGTGCATCTGCAGGACATTGCGGCTGTGGGCGCGAACCTGAAGTACTACATGGAGACGATTGACGGCGAGACGGCGAGCGGCTTTGGCTTTGACATCGGGATGGGTATGCACCTGACGGAGGAGCTGAAGATCGGTATCTTGGCGCAGGACGTGGGTGGCACCGGTATGGGAGCTGGTCAGACGGTGACACCGGCGTACAAGGCTGGGATGGCCGTGGGCCTTCTTGAGGGCGCGATGAACCTGTCTGCGGATGTGAAGCTGGTGGGTGCGTTTGAGCTGGCGGACATTCGCACGGGTCTTGAGGTGGTGTTGATCGAGAATCTGGCGATCCGGGCTGGGGTTGTGGTACCGGAGGCGGACTTTGGTCAGTACTACTTCACGTTGGGAGCGGGTGTAGCGTTTGCTGGGTTGTCGATCGATGCGGCGTACGTGCTGCAGCCGGAGCCTGGTGAGACGCTGTACTTGTCGGCGACGTTCATGTTCGGAGAGCTGTTTGCTCCTGAGGGTCCGGTAGAGACCCCGCCGGCGCAGTAGAAGAGAGCGACCAAGCAACAACTTGTGCCCACCGGGGGCGTGGGGGGAATACCCCGCGCCCCCGGATATTTCTTGGGGGTGCGGGGGAGTGTGTGAACCCCGGGGGATCAGATCCCGACCCGAACCTCAAAGCCCATGCTCAGGACCCAGTGATCCTCCGGTTGGAGGCCGTCCCGTCGGAGGGGTACAGGTCGCATGTAGGCTGCCTCCACAAGGGTGTCGGCACCTCGAGCGTAGGTAGAGACGACCTTCCAGTAGGTCGTGTCGGCCCAGTGGGCGAGGCCGCCGCCGGCGGTGAACCCCCAGCCAAGGGCGTAGGTGAACGCCGTGTCCCAGGTGAGTTCGCGGGAGCGTTCGTCTCCTGCTGCGTCCTCAACGGTGGTCGTGGTGAAGGCGATGTGGCCGCGCCAGCGCTCGACGAACACCGTGGCGGTGAGGTCGCTCACCGTGGCAAGGTCGTCGGATGGGGTGAACGTCGGGCCACCCGGCCCCAAATAGAGCTCGCCGGGAAGGCCCCACACGTTCATGCCCTCGAGGCGGAAGGTCAGGGTGTCCGTACGTGCGGCGAGCCCACCCGTCAGGCCCCCAGCCACAACGTAGTTCGTGAATGTGTCCCAGCGTGGGGGCGCTGGGTGA
>PUMK01000209.1 GCA_003551325.1 Candidatus Acetothermia bacterium
AGCACAAACCACGCTAGATGTCCCTCCGGAAGCCACTCCCGCATCGATGCCGGCATCAGGTACATCTGCTCCCGATCACACGCCCTGAAGTTGTAGCCCATCTCCCCCCCCAATCAGCCCTCTTGCTCCTACACTACATGCTTCTCACTCTCTTGGGCTAACTGGGGTTTGTGCAACAGGCTCAGTAGACGGGAGGCATCAGGACATGACGGCCGTGCCAAATTGAGAACACTCTGGCTAGAACTGCACCGACTGAAGATGTCACCAACCAGGAGGTGAGCGTCTCCGATGCAAGGCCGTGACGGGATGACGCCAGACTCACTGTTGAAGCTAGAGGAAGCCCGAGACGTGGTCGTCTCGCGCGTCAGGCGTCTTAGTGCGAACCGACGTCGCCCCCTTCTTGTTGCCATCGACGGCCGCAGCGGGGCTGGCAAGTCCGTTCTCGGATCGATGGTTGCCGAAGCGCTTGGCGCGGCTCTTGTTCAGAGCGATGATTTCTACGCTTCGGACCTCTCGGACGATGCATGGGACGTCCTCAGTCCACGCGAGAGAGCGGCCAAAGTGATCGACTGGCAGCGACTGCGCGCCGAAGCGCTGGAACCGCTTCTTCGCGGAGAGGCTGCAGAGTGGCACGCGTTCGATTTTGTGCTCGTCCGGCCCGACGGCACCTACCCACTTAGCCGGGAACTGACGCGCTGCAGCCAAGCGGCCGTGATCGTGCTCGAGGGAGCCTACTCAAGCGGGCCACAGATTGCCGATCTCGTCGATCTACCCGTTCTGGTCGACGCGCCCGTAAGCGTGTGCCATGAGAGGCTGTCAGGGCGAGAAGAGAAGGAGTTCCTACGTTCCTGGCACGCCCGATGGGACGCCGCAGAGGAGTACTACTTCTCCCAGGTGCGGCCGAGAACGTCATTCGATCTGGTCGTAGAGAACTGAGAGGCGCCGCGGCCTAATCCGCGCATGCAGTCGACTGCCTGCTCGGCTGCTTCGCTGTTGAGCACGCCTTCTCACCACGCCTTCCCCGTCGTGTAGGATAGCCTCCGGCAGCAGCCAGGGAGGGTTTCCATGAAGGAGTTCGACCGGCAGGACGCGCGAATCTACGACCACTACGCAACCGGCGTGCCCGGCGACGTGGGCTTCTATGTCGCGGAGGCGGTGAAGGCTGGTTCGCCGGTGCTCGAACTCGGGTGCGGCACGGGACGGATCCTCATCCCCGTCGCCGAGGCGGGGGTGGAGATCGTCGGGTTGGACCGATCCCCGTTCCAAACTCGCGGTGAGCAGGTCTGGATCGCCCGCCGCACCTAAGCATCGCTTGTCCGTATACTGCCCGGATACCAGGCAGTCGGCAGCGGATAGCAGGGGGGATCTCAACTGACATCCTGCGCCCAAGGAGGTACCCGGTGAATGTGAAGCTCCGTCCTCTGTGCAACCAGGATGTGCCGGCGCTTGTGGAACTGGTGCTCCAGGCCTTCGTCCCCATCTTCGAGTCCTTTCCGAGAATCCTCGGTGACTCCATCTACCAGAAGATCTGGCCTGATTGGAAAGCAAGCCAGGCCCAAGGTGTGAAGTCCCTGTGTGAAAACTCTGGACACTACACGGTCCTCGTTGCCGATATCGATGGGGAACAGGTCGGGTTCGTTGCCTACGATGTGAACGATGACAGCAAGACCGGAGCTATCCAGCTCATCGCAGTGCACCCCGACCACCAGAACTCCGGCATCGGGACAGAGCTGTGCAACGCAGCCACTGAGGACATGCAGGAGCGGGGCATGAAACTGGCAAGCGTCGAGACCGCGGGAGACGCATCCCATGCTCCCGCCCGGCGGGCCTACGAGAAGGCCGGATACGTCGGACTTCCGCTCGTTCGCTTCTTCAAGAACCTCAGCGGGTGAGTGCTCAGCTCCCCGAAAGAGCAAGCAGTTGCGAGCTGTGATCCGCGACGGAATTGGCCTTGGACGGCCAGCAAAGAGTACGGTCAGAGAGAGTTCATCGTCAGGTTGCTTGTGGCTGAGCCCATCCGGTGGCTCGAGATCAGCATCTGACGACCGATGATCATCCGGAATCCCTCAGAGCCTGTTTGAGTCGGTTTCAACGGCGCGGGCTATTCCCGCCAGTGCCGTGGTTCGAGTCCTCTAAGCCCCCATGCGCCGTATTCGTTAATAGAAGGGCGTTTGCGGAACTGGTACGCCCGAGTGGACGATCTTGGAACTCCCACATGGCCCAAGCAGGCGTTCGACAGTGAAAGCGACATGTTGAGGGGTGTGGGTGCGTAAGTACGCGGTTTTCTGGTCCTTGGAGGTCGTCCACGGCCCGTTTCCTGTTGTACATGCATTTGACCTTTATCCTTGACAGGTTTTTCTTAACAATGTATGCTGTTGTATATGTACATGAGAGAAGTGGTCTCCCAACGCGTGAAGGGCCCCGACGTAGTCTACGTTCAGCTCGTTGAGGGCCAGCGCAACCCCAAGACAGGGAAGGTACAGACGAGGATCATCCGTAACTTCGGGAGAAAGGATCAGCTCGACCTCCCGCAGATGAGGCGCCTTGTGAGCCAGCTGATGCCGTACCTCGATGAGCAGGACCGTCCGGAGCTTCTCTCGGACGTGGAGATCACCCAGACGTGGCAGCTTGGGGGGACGTGGCTTCTTGATGGGATCTGGCAAGAGCTGCGGCTTGATCGGTTCTTCGGCGAGGCGTTGTCCGAGCGGGCGTACGAGCA
>PUMK01000230.1 GCA_003551325.1 Candidatus Acetothermia bacterium
AGGGAGGCGGAGGGCAACACGCTGTTGGCGGGCTTGTCCCCTTGCTTGTGTTGTTTGCGGGTGTTGCGCTCCTGTTCCGAGGACGGTATCCACGAGGGATCTTCGACTTCGTGATGCAGATGAACCGTTGGACGTACAGGGTCTTGGCCTACGCGGCCCTGATGACCGATCGCTATCCCCCGTTCCGACTGGAGGATTGAAGGCCACGGGAACACAGACCGCAGAAGCTACCCTCCCCCCCCTTCGTCGAGCACAACTTGTCCGAGAGGAGGGAGTCGGTGCTTCCTGCCCTTCAGGCGATAGGCCTCAGCGCAGCGCTACACGCACGTCAAACTCAGCTTACAGCCACCTTGTTGAACGAGGACTGGATGATGCCCATGCCCAGGACGCCAAGAAGCCAGAAGAGGATGAACGCCACAGCAGCGGTCACCGCACCACGGGTGACATGCTCTACCCCCTCACAGAACTTCCACAGCCACCAAATGTTGACGAAGGGGATGAGAATGAGCCACGCTGTGGGAATACGCGCTCCGCGCCCATTCATCTCGGACTTGCTCACCACGGTCCAGTAGATCGAGTAGATACCGAAAGCACGCTACGCCTACGCATCGTTCCTCCTCCAAGTCTCAGCTATGGTAGAACCCGTGTCCACCATACCACACCCCCGGTCCGGGAGCCCAACAGGATGGGCGCACGATCTCCGGGAACGGGGTTACAGGCGGGAAGGTCTTGAGCATGGCCGTGTGTCGGCCTCTGTGATCCTGCGCCAGGTCACCCTCACCGCGTCAGCAGAACCTCGATCATGTCTTCGTATTCCTCTTGAGCCTCCAGGGCCTTGCCCACGGGCCCACACACCTTTCCGGAGTCGTGATCCCAGCGCATGGCGTAGTCGGGTGTCGAGGACACGACGAGCAGGTCGCCCACAGCAATGGGTCCGCCCTCGGCAAAGACGTGCGCGAGCTGCGCCTTCGGGTACACGACCTTTGCCGGACGTCTCGTCTACGACAGCGTTGGCAAACCGGGGCCAGCTACCAGTGGAACCTCCAGGACGTTCTCGGCCGGCTCGTCCCTGGCGGCATCTACCTCTACTGGGTGGAAGTTCATGCCACCGAGGGGCACACTGAGCGCACACGGGTAACGCGGTTAGCCGTGGTGCGCTGATCGAGTGTGGGTGGGAGGTGTTGGAGCGATGCGAGGGACGACACGATGGCTGGTCATAGCCGTGCTCGTGATGGGGTTGTCTGTGGGAGCGGTTGCGCAGACCACCGGGATTGGCGCGGCAGCGTTTCTCCGACGGGGCGTCGACGCACGTGCCCTGGCAATGGGCGGGGCACACGTTGCTGTTGCTGACGGCTATGGGGCTATGTACTGGAATCCGGCGGGGCTCGCGCGCACGGAATCGCCTCAGATCGGCGGAATGACGGCGGAACTCTACGGAGCGGAGATCTACCTCAATTTTCTGGCTGGTGTGTACCCGTGGGTGTTCAGAGAACCCCAGCTTGAGCCCACCGAAATCCAGACACCTTCAGCCATCGCATTTCGACCGCCCGCTCAACGCATGGGCGTCGGGATCGCGTTCACCGAGATGGCCACGGAACTCAGGGCCTACGACGCACAGGGGAACCCTTTGGGGTTGATCCGCTACAGCGAGGCCCTGTACGGGTTGGGCGTGGCCACATGGGTGCCTGGTCTGGGTTATGTGGGTGGTGGTGTGAAGAGCTATAGCTTCCGTGCCCCTCAGGCGGGGGTGGACGGCGCCGACGCCACAGCGTCGGGCCTTGGGTTCGACACGGGACTCGCCCTTCCGCTGGTGGAGGGACTGTGGCTTGGGATCGCCGGGGCGGACATCGGGCACAGCCGCATCGCCTGGCGTAACACCCCGCTTGAACCTACGGACAAGGTGAGCGCACGGTACACTGTTGGGGGAAGCTTTCAGGCGGACACCGTGTTTTCGGAAGGTGATCGTCTGTTGGCCGCGCTCGATCTGACCCTCGAACCCCTGCTCGCCACGCGCGCACTGCGCGGAGGGCTTGAGTACACGTTGGCGTTCATGTCCCTGCGAGCCGGAGCCGTGATGCGCCAGGAGGTGCCGCTCTCGTTCACCGCAGGCGTGGGCGTGCACGTCATGCAGCTCGCCATCGATACCGCGTGGGTACAGAACCGCGAACTCGAGGCCGAAGGGGCAGGGCACACGCTCGTCATCTCCGCTGGCTTCCGCTTCTAATGCACGGCTCGCAAGAGGGACGAGACCGGGAGTTGTCAGTCCCGTCGGTCCATCGCACCGCCCTCCTCTGTCATGAGGAACGCTAGCTCCTCGGGACAGACCGCGCCTTCCGCGTTACCGCCCTCCTCCTGCGGACTGGGGATGGTGTTGGCGAAACCGGCGATGTAGCCGGCGAACTCTCGGTCTCTATCAACACAGGGCCGCTCAAGCACAGCCACTCCGAAGTGACCGTTTGTTCTGATCGTTGTGCGTTCGATGATCGCCTCTCCCTGGAACACCAGGAAGACACCGTTCTGGGCGTTGTCGGCAATGAGAGAATCCCTGATCATGGCTCGAGAGGACTCTCCAATCGTTATCCCGAGCTGGTTCTGCTCCACGGTCATCCCCTCGAGCGTGACTTGATGCAGCTCTGACGCAATCGAGATCCCGAACCTGCTACGCCTGATCGACGAGTTTCTGATCGTTGCTTGGACGGTACCCGACGTGGCGAC
>PUMK01000071.1 GCA_003551325.1 Candidatus Acetothermia bacterium
AAGCCCATTCAGGTCATGCTTCTGTACGCCCTACTGGACAACTTTCGAACCCCGCTCGAGGTTGGCTGAGATGCGTGGAACACAGATTAGCCCGATCAAATCCGCATATGTCCTCGCGCTCGGGGGGTCCCCCAGCGTCAAGACCGCTTCAGGTGACGGTCGTAGAACTGCCTCGGCCTGAGGACCTCGATCCCGTTCCATCCGGACATGGCCAGAAGGTGCCGATCTCCGGAGACGACCACTTCGCTCCCAGATGCCCAAGCGCAAGCAAGAAACTTGTCATCGTCCGGATCATCGCTTACCTGCTCACCAAGCGAGGGGGCAGTGACAAAGCTGCTGTGTACTGCGATCAGGTTGATAACAGTGTCCATGGCCCCTCGGCGCCACCCGTACGGATGTAGATCGCCTGTGGTGAAGACATTGACCGTACTTCGCGTGGACGACCGGTCCCCCCAGCGGGCGATTTACTGGTCAGCCTTCCATGCGTGTTCGAGCTCGTGATGGCCATGGCTGAACTCCTCGCCGACCCGTCGGTACTCCTCGAAGATCTCTTCCGACACGACCAAGTGAAACGCTCCCTTAGCCCAAGCCGACAGCAGCTGACCAGGTAACCCTCCGAAGAAGACACCAGTCACCACAACGTTCGTGTCGAGAACCGCCTTCACCTAGCTCCTCTAGTCTTGGCGATCGCCGCGTCCACATCCCGCTTGCTTCGCCCTTCCTGCTTCGCAGCCTGTCGAGCGCGCCTCACCAGCGTGTCGAACTCGCCCATTTTCGGTGGATCGAGCACCTTGAAGATCACGACGTCACCCTCGGCGAGCACCACGAACTGCGTGCCTGGCTTCAAGCCCAGCTTGGATCTGATCTCCTCCGGAATCACGACCTGCCCCTTCGATGACAGCGTGGTGGTAGCAGCCTGGCCCATGACGACCTCCTATCCGACTTACTTGTAAGGTTGGGCGGGAACCCCGGCCATTTCAACAGGATCCAGCGGATTCCTCATCGGGTTCTTCGAGATCAGCTCGACCTGAGGGCCAGGATCGGGAACGAAGAGACGGATGTCGTCTACGAAGCACCCCATACACACCGGGATGGCTGGACACCGATACTGCCGCAACGATCGGGCAGCACCGATCGTGTCCAGCGCGTTCGTCCCGTCAGGCGTTTCGCGCAAAGCCACCCTAGAAGGACATTTCTATCCGCCCGAGTGGACGATCTTTGAACGCTTCCATGGCCAAGGGCGGAGGGTGTCCAGGCTGTTCTCCCGGCCTTCTAGCACAGCAGCCGGGCGACCGTACGCTGTTGCCCCTTCCAGCCTCGGGTTGTCGGGCAGCCCTCTACCGTACGTCTCCGGATAGTTCAGCGGTGGAAGCTGTCAGGGCCCACAAAGGCAAGGCTCTCTAGGTCTTCCCGATCCGAAGGAGGGGCGCCCGCACGGACATGCTAAACTCCCACAGAGCGGACCTATCATTGGCGGCAGGTCAGGATAGGGGACGATGAGGATCGTATGTTTCGGAGACAGCCTGACACAAGGCATTCCCGGCGTTTCCTTCTTCGAAGCGCTTGAAGCGATGCTCCCTGAGGACAAGCTTGTGAACTGCGGCAACGGTGGAGACACGGTCATCAGTCTCTACCACCGAATCCGGCGGTGTCGACTTCAGGGGCCTGTGGATGTCGCCGTTCTATGGGTGGGCGTCAATGATGTCCTCGCGAAGCTCTCACTCGGCCATTCGATCCTGAAGCGCCTCATGCGACAACCCCGCGCGAGGGATCTCGCGGAGTTCGGCTCGTTTTACCATCGGACCCTGGAGACTCTGTGTCAGAGAGCAAGCCATGTCCTAGCGGTCTCACCGCTCTTTGTCGGGGAGAACCTGGCGAACCCGTGGAACAGGGAGCTTGAGGGCTTCTGCACAGTCATTGCCTCGCTGAGCGCATCGTTCGATTCCGTGCATTACCTAGATCTCCGAACCTGTCTCTCGGATAGATTACAAGAAGAACATACGTCCGAATATCTACCGAAGAGTGTCATGACAATCGCCTGCGATGCACTCTTCCTGCGCTCGCCGGACCAGATAGACGCAGTCGCCTCTCGCAGGGGGCTTCGGCTGACCCTCGACGGGGTCCATCTGAACAGCGAGGGCGCCAAGGAGGTGGCAGCAGCGTTGAGGAGAACAGTCGACGCACTCTGCCCTTCTCCTGAACCTCTGTGAGGCCGTCACCCATCCTCTAATCGTTTCACGTCCTCAAGCGCGTCTGCCTGACCGTCCTCGTCCTGACCCACACTGGAGGTTTAAGCGTCAGGCGTTAGGGTGTACACCAAAGCGAGGGTGACCACACTTTACGCCCCATGCATGAGGAGGGATGCTGATGGACGCGATTAGCTGCATCGAAACGCGACGTAGTGTGCGAAAGTACGAGCCACATCCTGTTCCGGATGAGATGATCGACCGCATCTTACGCGCAGCGGTGCATGCACCCAGCGCGAAGAACAGCCAAAGCTGGCGTTTCGTCGTGTTGGAAAGCCGCGCCAAGGAGCGCATCGCCAGTGTCCTGGAGGGGCAGGCTGGTCAGTTCGCGGAGGGCATCCACTCGGTCCGCGGTTCTGTGCGGGTAATACGCGAGGCCCCGGTGCTGATCACCGTGCACAGAACGGGCGAGGCTCTGTCGGCGCTCGCAGCCCAGCAGATGGATCAGCCACGGCACGCAGTG
>PUMK01000325.1 GCA_003551325.1 Candidatus Acetothermia bacterium
CGGGGATGGACAAAAGCTCGGAGTGCGATTTAAGTACGCAGAGCAAGCCAAGCCGCGTGGAATAGCCGATGCGTTCATTGTCGGTGAGGAGTTCCTCGATGGAGATGCAGCCTGCCTCATCCTCGGAGACAACATCTTCTTCGGACACGGGCTTCCCGAGCTCCTGCAAGAAAGCGTACAAAGCGTCGAGGCCGGCGGCGGGGCGGTGGTGTTCGGCTACCATGTGCACGACCCGCATCGGTACGGGGTTGTGGAATTCGACAGTGCACGCCGTGCGCTCTCCATCGAGGAAAAGCCAAGCGCGCCCAAGTCCAACTACGCCGTTACGGGCCTGTACTTCTACGACCCCCAAGTGGTAGATACCGCCAAGAACCTCAAGCCCTCCCAGCGGGGCGAACTGGAGATCACGGACGTAAACAAGGAATACCTTAAACGGGAGCAACTGGCGGTCAAGTTGATGGGCCGGGGGTTCGCTTGGCTGGACACGGGGACGCACGACAGCTTGCTGGAGTGTGCGGCATTCGTGGCCGCAGTGGAAAGGCGGCAGTCGCTAAAGATAGGCTGCATCGAGGAAATCGCCTACCGCCAGGGGTTTATCAGCAGGGATCAGTTTGCCGCGCTTGCCGACGAACTAAGCGCCAGCACCTACGGGGCGTATCTCAAGCAGATCCTGGAGGAAGAGCGTGCCGTTTGAGTTCGAACGGCTGGATATCCCCGAGGTCGTTCTGGTTAGGCCAAAGGTGTTCGAGGACGAGCGTGGTTTCTTTCTGGAGACGTACAAGCAGTCATCCTTTTCCGAGGCGGGTATACCGCAGAGATTTGTGCAGGACAACCACTCCCGCTCGGTAGAGGGGGTCCTCCGTGGTTTACACTTCCAGATCCCACCTGCCGCCCAAGGGAAGTTGGTGAGAGCGCTCAGCGGGGAGATCTTCGACGTGGCGGTTGATCTGCGCACCGGGTCCCCCACCTACGCCCGCTGGGTCGGCGTCGTTCTCTCCGAGCACAACAGGCACATGCTGTTCGTCCCCGAGGGCTTCGCCCACGGGTTCCTGGTACTGAGCGACAGGGCAGAGATCGCCTACAAGGTCACGGCGGAGTACTCCCCCGAGCACGATGCGGGGGTAGCATGGGATGACCCGGAGATAGCGGTTGACTGGCCGCTTGCCAAGCCCATACTCTCGGACAAAGATATGGCATTGCCCCGACTGCGGGACGCAGATCCGGGCTTTCGCTACACGGAGGAGGCGGGATGAAACTTCTTGTCACTGGAGGCGCAGGGTTTATCGGAAGCAACTTCATCCGGCATATTCTGACCACCCATCCAGATTGGCGGGTCGTCAATTTCGACAAACTCACCTATGCCGGAAACCTGGAGAACTTGCGCGACGTGGAATCATCGGACGGCTACTCGTTTGTCCAGGGTGACATAGCCGACCGGGAGGCTGTTGCCCAGCTGTTCTCCGACCTCAAGCCCCAAGCTGTGGTCAACTTCGCCGCAGAATCGCACGTGGATCGGAGCATCCTGGACGCCTCGGCGTTCATCGAGACCAACATCAAGGGTACCCAGGTGCTGCTCGAGGCCGCGCGGGAATATGCGGTGGAGAGATTCGTCCAGATCTCCACAGACGAAGTGTACGGCACACTGGGCGAAGAAGGGGCGTTCACCGAACACAGCCCGTTGGTACCCAACAACCCGTACGCAGCCAGCAAAGCCGCTGCCGACCTTGTGTGCCGCTCCTACTGGAAAGCCTACGGTGTCCCCCTGGTCATAACACGCAGCTCCAACAACTACGGCCCCTACCAGTTCCCCGAGAAACTACTCCCGGTGATGATCAGAAACGCCCTCAACGGAAAGGAACTCCCTGTCTACGGTGAGGGCAAGCAAGTGCGTGACTGGCTCTACGTGGAGGACAACTGCCGCGCCTTGGACCTCGTGCTGCTCAAAGGGCGCACAGGTGAGGTGTACAATATCGGCGGCGACTGCGAAAGGCGCAACATCGAGATCGTCAACCTCATCTGCGACATCCTCGCTGCCAGGGTCGACGAGCCACGCTCGTTCAAGGAGCTGATCACGTTCATCAAGGACCCGCGTGGAGCGGCGCACGACTTCCGCTACGCGCTCGACTGCAGCAAGCTGCAGAGTGAACTCGACTGGAAGCCCAGCGTGGACCTTGAGGAAGGGCTGGAGCGGACGGTAGACTGGTATCTCGGAAACCAGCAGTGGGTGGAGAGCGTCATCACTGGGGAGTATCAGGAGTACTATCAAAAGGTCTATGGTGGCCGGTGACATTGCGTGCTGCTGACGAGACGTGGTGCACGAGGAAGTGCCCAGGCCCCAAGGAGGAATCGTAGTTGAGAACCGAGAGCGTGCGCTCGGAGGCTCCCCCGCCACCCGGAGGTCCGGCACGCAGAGCAGGCCTCGCGCGGTACGTGGAGGAGCTTCTGAAGCGAAGAGACCTACTACTGTATCTGGTTACCTCAGGACTGAAGGCACAGCACAGGAACACGGTTCTGGGGTACTTCTGGTGGCTGTTGGATCCCCTTCTGGGGATCCTGATCTACTACTTCGTGGTCGTCATCGTGTTCGGACGGGGAGGCGAGGGGTTTGGTGCCTTCTTGGTGGTCGGCATGATCGTCTGGCGCTGGCATAGTTCCGTGATCAGCAGTTCCTCAAGGTCCATCGTCAGCCAGGCGGGGATCATCAC
>PUMK01000305.1 GCA_003551325.1 Candidatus Acetothermia bacterium
CAGAACGGATGAAGAACATCCCCGTCCAGGCGATGGGGAAGATGATTCCCCAGCTGATGTTCGGGGGCTTCAGGTAATAGGCGCGCAGGTCCTTGCGGAGGATGCCCCACACAGCCGTCCAGGTCATGCTTTACCATTCCCCGACGAAGTGCCGTTGACCTTCATGGTGCCGGCCTCGATACCGGTGATCTCCACAAACACATCCTCCAACGAAGGACGAATCGCGCGGGCTTCAGCGACGTCCGCGCCTCGCTCCTCCAGAAATCGAACGAGCGGGCCGATGCGCACTGGCGCAGGTGCCGACACCCGCAGCGCTCCTCCCTCAATCAACGTGCACGTGAGCTCGGGGAAGCCCTCGTAGAGCACTTCCCGCGAAGGGAAAGCGCCGTCGCTTACGGAGAACTCCACCACATGGCGTCCTTCGGCCTGCTGCATCAGTTTGTCGAGCGTGTCCAGGCGCACGATGGAGCCCTCTACGATGAACGCGATCCGCTGGCAGAGGCGTTCGGCTTCCTCGATGTAGTGTGTGGTGAGCAGGATCGTGGTTCCCGCCTTGTGCAGCTCCGTGATGAGCTGGCGGATCTGCCGTGCGCTTGCCACATCGATGCCCGTTGTGGGTTCATCGAGAAACAGGATCTCCGGGTGATGGATGAGCCCCGCGGCGATGGTGAGCTTCCGTCGCATACCCTTGGAGTAGGTGCCAAACTTTCGGTCGGCGGCCTTCGTGAGTCCAAAGGTATCCAGAAGCTCGTTGGCACGAGCTCTTCGAATGCTCTTTCTGAGGCCGTACAGGGAGCCGCAGAAGCGCAGGTTCTCGCGGCCTGAGAGTTCGGGGTATAGGTTGCTCTCATCGGGGACAACACCCATCAAGTGCTGAATAGCTTTGGGGCGGGACACCCCGTCTACATCGCCAATGCGGAACGTGCCGTTGTCGGGACGTGCCAACCCTGTGAGGAGGTTGATTGTGGTGGTCTTCCCGGCGCCGTTCGGGCCCAGCAGACCGAAGAGTTCGCCGCTATCGATCGTGAAGCTCACACCGTTGACAGCGGTTACACGATCGAACCGCTTGACAAGTCCTTCCGCAGCAAGTGCCGTGCGCGACATAGGCGAGGATCCTGCCTTCTTGATGCCGCTCCCAGCATAACCTGTACAGGAACCGCGATCAAGACTGCCAAACCCGGTCCACTCCGTAGCGGTTACCAAGTGCCCGGGTGTTTGCGTTGTGCGCGGGGCTAAGGTAGAAAGGGTTGAGCCCCTGTCCCGGGCAAGAGGAGGAGAGCATGAGGCCGTTACGCCGAAAAGACCTAGAGGCTTTGCTGGAGCATTCCGAAGGCCGGTGCGTGTCGTTGTACATGCCCACGGTGCAGGCCGGCAAGGAAACCCGTCAGAACCCAATCCGCTTCAAGAACATGGTGGGAAAGGCCAGGGAGCGGCTGCTTGCCTTGGGGATGAAGGGGCACGATGCCGATGAGCTTCTGGAACCGGCGCGCCAGCTCATCCCGGAGCGTCCCTTCTGGCAGAACCAAAGCATAGGGTTGGCCGCGTTCATCTCGCCAAATGGGATGCGTACGATGCGCCTTCCCCTCGCCTTTGAGGAACGGGCGATGGTCGGAGACAGGTTCTTCGTGAAACCTTTGCTTCCATTGCTCTCCGGTGACGGCTTGTTCTACGTACTGTCGTTGAGCCAAAAAAGGGTGCGACTGTTTGAGGCATCACGGTACAGCATGGCTGAGCTCGATCTCTCGGGGGTTCCAACGAATATGGAAGAGGCGCTGGGCAGGGATACGCCGGAGTCGCACCTCCAATACCACACCCGCACGCCCGGAGGGGGAGGCCGTCGGCCCGCCGTGTTCCACGGGCAAGGTGGCGGGGCCGACGAGGACCACAAGAAGGACGTTCTGCAGTTCTTCCAGGTGTTGGACAAGGGCATACACGAAACCCTGCGGGGACAGGACGCGCCTGTGGTCCTTGCAGGCGTGGATTTCACCTTGCCCTTGTACCGACAGGCCAGCGAGCTTCCCAGGATTGTGGAACGTGGCGTCACAGGCAGTCCTGACGAGATAAGTGACGAAGCACTGCACCAGCGAAGCTGGGAAGCCGTTGAACCGCTGTTCAGCGCAGCGCAGGACAAGGCGGTGGCCAAGTACCATGACCTCGCTGGCACAGGGAATACGGTGTCGGGGATCGAAGGTGTGTTGCCGATGGCCGAGCAGCGCCGCGTCGACGTGTTGTTCTTGGCCCGAGACACGCGCATGTGGGGACGCTTCGATAGCCAGTCAGGCCATGTCGAAGTCCACGATGCGTGGGAGCCTGGCGATGAGGAGCTTCTCGATTACGCGGCGGTACGTACGCTGCTCAGTGGTGGCACGGTCTACGCCACGGAGGAGAGCAAGGTTCCCGGAGGCGCTAGGGTATCCGCGGTGCTCAGGTTCTAGGAAGGCTGGGGGCGGCCCGCCGCAAGGCTGGCGAGGGCTGCCCCCATGACATGTTCGGCTACTCTTCCTGTGCAGTTACGCTTCAGGCGATCGTCACCGACGCATCCAGGTAGACATCCTGGATCGCGTGGAGGAGCGCAACGCCCTCGTCGATGGGTCGTTGGAAGGCCTTGCGTCCGCTGATCAGGCCCATGCCTCCGGCGCGCTTGTTGATGACGGCGGTGCGGACGGCCTCGGCGAGGTCGTTCTTGCCGCTGGCGCCACCGCTG
>PUMK01000360.1 GCA_003551325.1 Candidatus Acetothermia bacterium
AACGTGATCTCATCACCCACCGCAACCAGACCTACTGAGAGCGCAACCATGCATACAGCAATCCAACTGAACAATCGCATCTCGTGCACCTCCTCCACATCGATCACGAACCAACAATCTGCAGACCGAGAACCCTTACAAACGGATCGTTAGACGTGCTTCCCAGTGCGTACGATACTCACCTCCTTACATCCATATGACTGTGAGGTATGCATTCATACTCTATACCTCTGGGGATCCTGAGGCAAGGGGGGTGTTGCATACCGCCGAGGGCACCCGTAAAGTCTCGACACTCATGACGACGATCGTCCTCGCTGGTGGTTTCGCCAAGCGCCTATGGCCGCTCACGCTCGACCGGCCCAAGCCGCTGTTGCCCGTAGCCGGCGTCCCCATTCTCGAGTACATCGTACGACAGCTTCCGCACGAGCCGCCGCCTCTGCTATCGGTCAACCGACGGTTCGCGCACCAGTTCGAAGCTTGGGCTTCAGGCGCCGGGCACCGCGTGACGATCGCTGTTGAGGAAACCCGCTCCGAAGAGGAAAAACTGGGGGCAGTGGGGGCATTGGCCCACCTGATCGATCACCATGCGCTCGACGATGACCTGCTGATCATCGGCGGGGACAACCTCTTCCACTTCGACCTCAGCTCCTTCCTGTCAGCCTTTCGAGGCCGACCGCTTGTGGCCGTGTACGACCTCGGGGACCCAGTACGCGCACGTCGACGCTATGGCGTTGTGTGTGTTGAGGGTTCGCGGATCGTGGCGTTTCAGGAGAAGCCTGCCATGCCAGCTTCGGCCTTGGCAGCGACGGCCTGTTATCTGTTCCCGAAGCATGTCCTACAGCTGATCCCCGATTTCCTCTCCACCGTCGATCGCGGGCAGGACGCCCCCGGCTACTTTCTGGAGTGGCTAAGGGCCCGTGAGGCGATGGAAGCGTTCATCTTCTCCGAAGGCTGGTACGACATCGGAGGGCGCGAGACCTACATCGATGCCAATCTGCACTTCACCGGGGGCAAGTCGTGGATCCATCCCGAGGCTCGTGTTGTGGACACAGAGCTCGAGGCGTGCGTCATCCTGGGTGCCGCGGACATACGCGGTTCGCACCTCACGAAGTGTGTCGTCGATGATCAGGTCGAACTCGAGGGGGTGAGGCTAAGCAACGCCCTCATCGGCCGGGGAAGCTGCATCCGACCAGGCTGAACGGTCATCCGCAGGGCGCAACTCCTCCAGGCTTGCCAGACCGAAGTAGTTGAGAAACGTGTCGGTCACCGAAAGGCGTTTGCTCGTCCCCTCCTCCTCGGCTTCCACAAAACCGCGGTCGATCAACTCTCGTACGTGTCCGTAAGCACGTTGGCCGCGCATTCTTACCAGTTCGGCTTGCAACAGCGGCCCTCGGTAGGCGACGACCGCCAGTGTGCGCAGGACAGGTTCGCCGATGTCCTGATGCGGGGCGAGAGGCCGGACCTTATCGGCAAGCTCGGCCCTAACGCGAAGCATGTACCCCCCGGCTTCCTGCACAAGCTCGATTCCCCGTCCCTCCTCCTGGAGGTCCTCCGCCAGTGCGTGGAGGGCAGCGCCCACAGCCGCTGGGGCCACGTCCAACACCTGCGCGAGTCGGGCCAGGGATACAGGCCGATCGGCGACGAACAGCGCTGCCTCAATCAGCGCCGGGTCCACCGCGCGGAACCTCCACGAGTACCTCTCCCAAGAACTGCTCCTGGTACACCCTGACCGACCCTTCCGCATCCAGGTGCAGAAGCTCCATGAACCGCGCGACCTGCTCCGTCCGATCTGCTTTCGCGAGCAGGCGCTTGAACGACACCACCCGTTCCCCGTTCACCATGCCCAGCAGCCTCTTCAACAGACCAATCGCCCTAGCGGCAAACGGTTCCCGCTCAAAATCCATACCCAGATCGTCAGGGCATAGATCAGGTTCCACGCGGCGTCTCCTGCGTCTACCGTGGCTCAGCGCAGCCCGTAACGCACGCTGCAGATCCCCTACCGTGGAACGTCCCGCCGTGCGGCGTACGACCGGAAGTCGAAGCTCTGGCGCAATGTACACACCGTAGTCCAGCTCCGGTTCCTCACTTACCTGGTCGACAACCTCATCGAGCGTGGGACCATGCCCGTCACCATTACCGTTGCCGTTGCGCACCCATTCCGACTTCATCCGCAGAAGCACAGCTCCCGCCAGAACCATCCTTCCCGGAACCTCGAGTTCCTGGGCCGCCCACTCCACCAGATAGCCGCGAAAGCGGCGCACAAGCTCCACCAGATCCACGGCCCACGGATCCAGTCCGTCGGCCATCCGACGCAACAGGGAGTCCCAGTCCGCCCGTGACAACTCATGGGGCTCAAGCAGTCGAAGATCAGCCATGCTGCACCAACTCCATGGCCACGACTTGGGAGGCTCCCTGACGCATCGTGACCCCGTAGACCCGATCGGCATACCTCACGACTTCCTCGTTGTGGGAGATCACGATCACCTGGGCCTCCTTGGCGAATTCCTGGAGTAGCTTCGCCAGCCGTCCCGAGTTGGCCTGGTCCAGCGCGGCGTCCACCTCATCCAAGAGGTAGAAGGGTACCGAGCGGCCGGCCGCCAACGCCAACACAAACGCGATCGCCACGAGGGTCTTCTCGCCCCCGGAGAGCGCATCGAGGAGACGCGGCTCCTTCGCCGGAGGCCGTGCACGGATTAGGAGACCC
>PUMK01000280.1 GCA_003551325.1 Candidatus Acetothermia bacterium
ACATCCTCGAGGAACGACAGCGCCTCCTTGTGCTTACGGAGCCGCTGAGCGCCAAAGGCAACCACCACCAGCGCCACGGCTGAGGCCACCACCGCTCCTCCCTGAAAGCCGCCGCCCGGAGTCAGGTGCCCGTGCATGATCACATAGGCGCCGAAGATCAGGACCATCGGCAGCAGGATCCGCGTCACCGTGCGGACGACCACGCTCACCGCGCCCACCTCCTGAGGACCAAGGCCACCCCCAGCACAGCGGTGAACAGCACCGTAGCCTCCCCCAACGTGTCGAAGCCCCGGTAGTCGAAGATCACCGCAGTGACCGTGTTGTTGGCGGCCGCCTCGGCTTGGCTGTTGTGGATGAAGTGGTCGTCCATACCCGTAGCATGCGGGGCACCGAAGGGCCGCATCCAGGCCGCCGCGCCCACAAGGAACCCAAACACAACGAGCAGTGCGGCAATCCTAACCCACTTCATTCCTCCTCCTTACGGCGCGTCTTGCGAATGGCCAGAACGAAAATCGCGGTGGTGAGCGCTGCGCCAATGCCTGCCTCGGCGATGGCCACATCGGGGGCCTGAAGAAGGTAGAACTGAAGGGAAAGGAGCAAGCTTCCTGCGGCCAAGGCGATCACCGAGCCGAGGAGGTCCTTCAGGCGTACCGCCAGCACACCGCACGCCACGATCAGCACGAGCACCAGCACCTGCAGAACCGCCAAAGCCGTCACCGTCGGTCCTTCTCCAGCTGATCCACGACCGCCTGCGCCGGTTTGATCCCACCACGGTATGCTCCCCGGGCCAGTGCGTGGGAACCTGTGGGGTTCGTGATAAGCAAGAACACCAACGCAAAGAGCGCGTGCACAGCGAGCGTACCACCCTCACCACCACCGCGGAGGAAGCCGTGTACCACCACCGCCGTAATCGAGAAGATGGAGCCAAAGGTGGTGCACTTTGTGGCTCCGTGGATCCGCGTGTACACGTCGGGGAAACGAATCAAGGCCAGCGCCCCCAGCCCGTTGAACACCGCGCCCACCGCCAACAGGATGTAGATGACGATGTTCATCGCCAGCCACCTTCCAGGAAACGCGCGATGTACAGCGTGCTGACGAACGAGAGAAGCGCGTAGACAATGGCCACGTCCACGAGCACTACCTGCCGGAGCCCCGCACCCAGAAGCACCATGGTCGTCACCACCAACGTATTCACCGTATCCAGTGCGACCGCCCGGTCCGCCGCCGTGGGACCGATCCCCAACCGCAACACGCTGATGAGCATGAAGCCCGCCAACACCGCAGCCGCCACCGCAAAAGGAAGCTCGATGCTCATTCCGCGATCCTCCTGGCCCAGGCGGGCAGTGCGCCACACACTTGTTCCGGTGTGGGGCGCTCGTCCGTCACGTTAATCCAGTGCACGTAGAACGCTCCCGAGAGTTCATGGACGTCCACCGTGAGCGTACCGGGGGTCAGTGTGATCGCGTTCGCCAGAATTGTCCTGGCAAGCTCCGTCTTCAGCGCCGGATCAAACCGCACGATCCCTGGCCGGATCTTCCCCGTGATCACCCTCCAGGCCACGTCCACATTGGCCCGCGCCATGGCCCACAACAACGGACCGGCGGAGAACACGAGGAGTAGAACCCACCTGTGGGGCATCAGCATGCGCCAACCGCCTCGTTCCCAGAGGAGGTTGCCCGCCACCAACCCAACGATGAGCGCCATCACCACTCCGGCGATGAGCTCGCTCAACGACCACAGCCCCCACGCACCGGACCATAGCGTGAGCAGGAGGTAGACGGCCAACGCAAACATCGCTGTCACCGCCCACACCGCTAGCCTACGCATGACGCCCGACTATACCTTGCTTTCCGCGCTTAGACAACCTGTGGATAGCGTTTCACCGCTCCGGAACAGCCGTCGATGTGAGCCGCCATCAACGGAGGACCTGTCGTTGCACATCAACGCATGCCGCGGGTAACATGCCATCATGCACGACGTTCGTGTCCCATTCGGCGATGTACTGAAGCGCCAACTCGAGTTGGCCGAGAGGAACTACCATCTCCTTGCCGACAACAATGTCCACAGCATCAGCGTGATGGGCGCGATCGGATCAGGTAAGACCTCGCTCATCCTGGCCATTGCTGAGCGTCTCCGCCTGAGAGGCGTCCGCAGCGGTGCCATCGCTGGCGATGTGGCCGGGGACGACGACGCGCGCCGGTTCACCGAGGGAGGCCTGATCGCCGCCAACCTCAACACAGACAACGATTGCCACCTCGACGCCCATCGCGTGTCCCATGCGCTGCGCAGCTTCCCCCTGGGCAAAGTGGACACGCTGTTCATCGAGAACGTGGGTAACCTGGTATGCCCCGCCGACTTCCCCTTGGGTACGGAGCTCGACCTGGTGGTGATCTCCGTTACAGAGGGCGACGACATGGTACGCAAGCACCCCAAGATCTTCGTCCAAACCGATGTCATCGCCATCAACAAGGTGGACATCGCCGACGCCGTCGGCGTGGATCCACAGCGCCTTGTGGAGGACTACCGCACCCTCAACCCTCACGGCCGGGCAGTGCTCACCGATGCCCGCAGCGGTCGCGGCGTGGAAGAGCTCATCACCGCCCTCGGCCTGTAGCGGGGTAACCTGTGTGCCCCGCCTGTAGCGGGGTAACCTGTGTGCCCCGCCTGTAGCGGGGGAACCTGTGTGCCCCGCCTGTAGCGGGGT
>PUMK01000048.1 GCA_003551325.1 Candidatus Acetothermia bacterium
AGGGCGATCGAGGGCGCGTCTACCTCGCGCCGACGCCAGTGCACGAGGAGATCGCCACACAGGCAAAGCCTGAGTGGAAACCTGACATGCCCATGCCCGATAACCCACGCTGGTTCTCGCCTCCCCTCTACGGCCTGACAACCTTCGGGGATCTGTTCACCCCCCGTCAACTCGTAGCGCTGACGACGTTCTCCGACCTTGTGCGTGAGGCGATGGAGAAGGTGAAGCGCGACGCAATCGCTGCCGGCCTGCCGGATGATGGGAAGCCGCTCCGCGAGGGTGGTGCGGGAGCGGAGGGATATGCGGAGGCAGTAGGTGTATATCTAGGGTTTGCGGTGGATAAACTTTCTACCACTAGCAATACTGTGTGTACATGGCAAACCAAACCAACAAGGCTCGTTGCGGCTTTCAGTCGACAGGCAATACCCATGACCTGGGATTATGCAGAGGCAAACGGGTTTGGAGGGGCAGCAGGCGACTACCACTTCCCGGTGCTGTCAGTCACAGAGGTGATCCAGCGATTTCCACAGTGCACTTCGGGATTCGCGGGACAGCGGGAAGCAACAGCGCAAGATTGCAGTGTCGACAGGGTCGTCTCCGCTGATCCTCCCTACTACGACAACATCGGTTACGCGGACCTTTCCGACTTCTTCTACGTATGGCTGCGTCGTTCACTGCGCCCAGTCTTCCCCGACCTCTTCGCCACGCTCGCTGTGCCCAAGGCGGAGGAACTGGTGGCCACGCCCTACCGCCACGGCAGTAAGGCGAACGCTGAGGCCTTCTTCATCCAGGGTATGACAAAGGCCGTGCAGAGACTCGCTGAGCAGGTACACCCCGCTTACCCGGTCACGGTCTTCTATGCGTTCAAGCAATCCGAGACTGAGGCGCACACAGGGGTTGTGAGCAGCGGATGGGAATCTTTCCTTGAAGCTGTGCTCAAGGCAGGGTTCGCCGTCACTGGCACATGGCCGGTGCGTACTGAGCTGATCGTAGCCCTGAAGAAGAGAGTGAGTGCCCTCGCCTCGAGCATTGTCCTCGTCTGCCGCAAGCGGCCGAGCGCCGCCCCCACCGCCACCCGCCGGGAGTTCATCTCCGCACTGAAGCGAGAGCTTCCGGCAGCCCTAAGACTCCTACAACGAGGCAACATCGCCCCGGTCGACCTTGCCCAAGCTTCGATCGGCCCTGGGATGGGCGTTTACACCCGCTACAGCAAGGTGATCGAGGCCTCGGGCGAGACACTGTCCGTGCGTGATGCGCTGGCGCTGATCAACCAGACGCTCGATGAAGTGCTCGCCGAGCAAGAGGGAGACTTCGATGCCGACACACGGTGGGCGGTGGCGTGGTTCGAGCAGCAGGGGTTCGCTGAGGGTGAGTTCGGCTTAGCGGAGACGCTATCCAAGGCGAAGAACACGAGCGTCCAGGGGATGGTCGAGGCCGGGATCCTGGAATCGAAGCGTGGTAAGGTGCGGCTCCTCCGGCCCGATGAACTCCCCACTGACTGGGACCCGGGCACGGAGAAGCGACTCACGATCTGGGAGATGGTGCACCATCTTATTCAGGTGCTCGGGAGCGGTGGGGAGAGCGGGGCCGCCGAACTCGTGGCCAAACTCGGCGCCGAGGCGGAGATCGCCCGGGAGCTTGCGTACCGGCTCTACCAGATCTGCGAGCGTAAGAAGCGCGCCCAGGAGGCACTCTCGTACAACGCCCTCGTCCAAAGCTGGCGTGAGATCACACGCCTCGCCCGAGCCGAACCTGGAGAACGCGCGGAGACCCGCGACATGTTCGCCGAGGAGGAGGTGTAGCGCGTGGCCATCACCAACCACGAACGTGTAGGGAAGGCCCTTGATCTCCTGAGGCAAGGGCTCGGGCCGTTCATCGAGCGCGAGGTGAAGACGATGAGCGACGCCGAGGCCGAGCGGCTGGTCTCGAGGCTCGCAGGGGACGATCGTCTTGCCGCCAGAGGATCGCTCTCCGAGCGGGACGCGGCTGCACTCCTCAAGCTCATGTGGGAAGCGTGGAACGATGTGTTCAGGAAGACGCTCGGGCATGCCGAGCGGAGCATCGTCTCGGAGCTTCGCGAGGTACGGAACAAGTGGGCGCATCAGGAAACCTTCTCCGGCGACGATGCCTACCGCGCGCTCGACTCCACCGAGCGGCTCCTGACGGCGGTGTCCGCACCGGAGGCAGCGGAAGTCGACAAGATGAAGATGGAGCTCCTGCGCGTCCGGTTCGACCAGCAGACGCGGAGCGAGCGCCGCAGGAGCGCGACGGTGACCGTTGAAAGCCAGGTGACGGGGAGCCTGAAACCCTGGCGGGAGGTCGTCACCCCCCACGCCGATGTCGCAAGCGGCCGCTACCAGCAAGCGGAGTTCGCCGCTGATCTCTGGCAGGTGCACATCGGTGAGGGCACGGACGAGTACCGTGACCCGGTCGAGTTCTTCCAACGGACGTACCTCACGGAGAGCCTGAGCCACCTCCTCGCCGGCGCGATCCGGCGGCTCTCCGGAAAAGGCGGGGACCCGGTCGTTCAGCTCCAGACCAACTTCGGCGGAGGGAAGACCCACTCCATGCTGGCCTTGTATCACCTGTTCTCGGGGACGCGCCCGAGCGAGCTTGCGGACATCGAGCCCGTGCTCACGGAAACAGGCGTCTCCGAGCTTCCCAAGGTCAACCGTGTGGTGCTTGTCGGGAACAGGAT
>PUMK01000235.1 GCA_003551325.1 Candidatus Acetothermia bacterium
CCGGCGACGGTAGAGCTGTCCAGCCCTCCGCTGAGAAAGGCGCCCGGCCGATCCACGTCAGCCCGCCGGCGCACCGACTCGCGCAGCCGCCCGCGCAGTTCCTCGCCCAGCGCCGACTCGTCAGCGGCGTCAGGCTCGTCGAAACGGGGCTGCCAGTGGGGGCGGACCCGCACCTCGCCGGCCTCCGCCTCGAGACAGTGGGCGCCCTGCAGCTTGGCCAAGCCGGGAAAGAGGCTCACCGGTGCCGGCAGCATGTGGAAGAACAGGTAGTGGTAGAGCCCCTCCGGGGTCGGGGTGCGCGACAGCCCCTGGTGCGCCATCCGAACGTCGCTAACCGTATGCGTACGCGCATAGCGCTGTGGGAAGGGATCGATACCCCGCGACCGGATCCGTGCCAGTTTGTCGCGCCGCGAGGCGATCAGCTCCTGTTCGCTCACCTCAACTCCTCTCGATACCCAGAATGCGGTAGCGCAACCGCCCTGCGGGGGCTTGAACAACGATGCTCTGTCCTTTGGACAGCCCCATCAGCGCCGCCCCCACCGGCGAGTCCACACCGATCTGGTTGTTGAGGAGGTCGACCTCGGCCGATGACACGAGCTTGTACGGGGTGAGTTCCTTCGTTGCCACATCTTCAAGGAGCACCGTGGTTCCGATGCCGACCTCATCCGAACGGATGTCCTCATCGGAGATGATCCGGGCGTTCTCCAGAAGCTCTCGCAAGCGGCGTACCTCTTGCTCGACGAACTCCTGCTCTTCCTTCAGGTACACGTACTCCTTATTCTCTCTGAGATCGCCGCCGTGTTCCTTGGCCAGCCGGAGCTTCTCGGGGATCTCCTGATACAGGATCCTCTCCTGCTTCTCCAACTCCCCTTTCTTCCGTTCGTAGCCTTCCCTCGTCAGCAAGATCTCCTGGGCCATGCCCCACCTCCCGATACTCCTGCACCCAGCTGCGGGCGACCTCCCCCGGCGTGAGTGTTCTTGCCTCGGGACGCACCAACACCACGATGTCCCGATGCGCAAACCGAGCCTTGTTGGTGCGGAATCCCTCGCGAACTCCGCGCTTCATCCGATTGCGTCGGGTTGCCGGCCCCAACCTACGACCCACCACCACAAGAAGTCTCGGTGTAGGGTCGGACTTGGCCAGAGTTCGAAACGAGAACATACGCCCATCGCGACGCAGCCCGTGGCGGAATACCCGGTCGATGTCCCGCCGGCGCCGCAAGCGGTTGGCGCGCATAAAGCGCTGATCCTCGGCAACCACACCAAAGCTTATCCACAGTCCTCCGGCCCATCAACTGGCAGTTGGTTCCTGCACGCGCTACGCTCACCCCATCATGAGAAAGACCAAGATCGTGGCGACTGTGGGCCCCAGTTCGCAGGGGCCCGAGGTGATGCGTGCTATGCTCCAAGCCGGGGTGAACGTGCTGCGGGTCAACTGTTCGCACGGAACCCCCGACGAACACAGTGCGACCGTGCACAACGCACGCCGCGTAGCCCGTGATGCAGGACGCTCTGTGGCCCTTATGTTCGACACCCGTGGCCCGGAAGTCCGCATCCAAGGTCTCGAAGCCCCCATCCTCCTTGAACCCGATCAGGAGATCGTCTTGGGGGAAGGGGACCTCACCGTATCTCACCCCGGCCTTGCCGACGATGTGCCCGTCGGAGCCCGTATCCTGCTTGCCGATGGTGCGCTGGAGTTGGTCGCTCTTGGCAAGCGTCATGGGGGCCTCCGCTGTCGGGTCCTCGTGGGCGGCATCCTCCACCCAGGAAAGAAGGTCAGCGTACCCAGCATCGCCTTGCGCCTCCCTGTCTTGTCTGCCGAGGATATCGAGTCGTTGGAGATGGCACGGGCGTTACAAGTGGACTACGTCGCCCTTTCGTTCGCCCGCAGCGCTCAAGACGTTGCCGGCGCCCGCTGTGCGCTGGGCAACGATGGACCCTGGATCCTGGCCAAGGTGGAGCTCGCCGAAGCGGTGAACAACCTGGAGGAACTCGTGGAGGCCGCCGACGGCGCGATGGTCGCCCGCGGCGACCTCGCAGTGGAGCTTGATCCCTATCAGGTACCGTTGGTGCAACGTCGGCTCGTGCGTCTGTGCAACACCCATGGGAAACCCGTCGTGGTGGCCACACAGATGTTGGAATCCATGATCACTCAGCCTGCGCCGACCCGTGCCGAGGTGGCCGACGTAGCGGCTGCCGTGTGGGACGGTGCCGATGCGGTGATGCTCTCCGCAGAAACGGCCATTGGCCAGCATCCTGTGGGATCTGTGGAGGTGATGGGACGCGCGGCAATGGCAGCGGAATCCGATCGCCAGGCCATGCGTATTCCCGGGCTGCAGGGGGATCTCGTGGGGGAGGTCCCGGCCGCCATCGCCGAGGCAGCCTGCCGGGTGGCCGAGCGCGCACGCGCCTCGGCGGTCATCTGCTGTACGTACTCGGGCTGGACCGCGCGCCTGGTAGCCGCGTTCCGCCCAAGCGCTCCCGTGGTAGCCGCCACCTCGCGCGAGCAGGTCGCCAGCCGTCTAGAAGGAATTTGGGGCGTGTGTCCGGTGTTGATCGAAGAAGCCCAAGGGACCGACGAGCTGCTCGCGTTCTCCTTGAGTGCGGCACGCGACAAGGGCCTCGTGCACAGCGGGGATCGCGTAGTGTTCACGGCCGGGATACCCTTCCTTCAAGCCGGCA
>PUMK01000101.1 GCA_003551325.1 Candidatus Acetothermia bacterium
ATCGATCCGGGACCGCTGGAGGCGATCATTGCCGTGGGCGGTTCCCGCTGGCAGGTCATCCGTTATGCTGTGCTCCCTCAGGTCGTCCCGAGCTTCTGGGCATTCACACTGTACCGCTGGGATATCAACGTACGCATGTCCACGATCATCGCTCTGGTGGGCGGTGGCGGCATCGGTGACATGCTCTTCTACTACAAGAACGAGGGTTTGTGGAGCATGGTCGGGGCCGTGGTCATCGTGATCGTCGCCGTGGTGTGGAGCATGGACTACATCAGCGGACGCCTTCGAGAGAGGATCGCCTGATGCAGGGTTACCCGGACGGCTATCTCAGCGCACGACCGCGGTGGACCACGCTGTCAGGGTTGGCGGACATCGTCGGATTCCGCCTTGGGCTGTTGGGGCGTCGCCTATCGGCTGTGCTCCTCGACATGGTTGCGGTTGGCCTTCTATGGATTCTGGTGACCTACGCGTATATGTGGTATGCCCACGGCGTCGTTGCATATACCGTGATCCCGTGGTGGTTGTTCGGCGTGCTGGTGTTCGAGCTGGCGCTTCTTTGGACAAGCTTTGATATTCCTCTGAGCCAGAAGCTGTCGGGGTTGCGGCTTGTGCAGGCCGATGGGGGAGCGCCAAGGGTACGCCAGCGCATGGCGTACTTCCTTTTGCTGCACGGGAGCGTGTTGCTGCTTGTCGGTCTCTTGGCGCGGCAGCCTTGGCACGAGCGGTTGAGTGGGCTCCGCGCCCGCCAGCTGAGTTCGGGGGGCGTGAAACCTTTGCCGTGGTACCGCACATCGGTGGGGATCTACCTGGCGTTGACCTTGGTCGCGGTGCTCGTGGCCGCGTTGGGTGTGACCGTGAGTATGGCCAATCTTCGGCGGCTGGTCAGCGACGCTTGGCGAGCCGGGAACATCTGGCGTGCGTTCTTCACCCCCGATACAACGATCCTTCAGACAATATTCCGTGATCTGATCGTGACCTTCTTCATGGCCGTGCTGGCCACCGCTTTCGCGGTGTTGGCGGCGGTGCCGTTGAGCTTCCTTTCAGCACGGAACCTGATGAAGGGGCCCGTGGGAAGGCTCACCTACACAGTGCTCAGGGGCACGATGAGCATCACCCGATCCATCGAGCCCATCGTATGGGCGATCGTCTTCCTTGTGTGGGTGACGGCACGACGCGCTCCGTTTGCTGGCGTGCTTGCGCTGATCGTGCACTCGATTGCTGATCTTGTGAAGCTCTACGCGGAGCAACTGGAAGGCATCGACCCCGGACTCCCCGAGGCCATCACAGCAACGGGCGGTGGGCGGTTGGCGGTGCTGCGCTTCGGCGTCCTTCCTCAGATCATCAACCCCTACATCTCGTTTACGTTGTACCGGTGGGATATCAACATCCGTATGGCCACCGTGGTGGGTGTGGTGGGCGGCGGAGGTATCGGCCAGCGTCTTTACTCCTATCTGCAGGGGCACATGTACTCTCAGGCTGGTACGGCGATGCTTCTCATCGTGATCCTCGTATGGGCGATCGACTATCTGTCCGGACGCCTGCGGGCGAAGCTCGTCTGAGCGAACACCTCCTTTTACCGCTAGTTGAATTTCTATGACTCTCTAGGATTGACATTGCCGTTCCAAGGCGCTATAGTCCGTACATCGCGTATACGCATTATAAGGAACTAAGCAACGAAAAGATGGTAAATGAATCTCCAAGAGGTAGCACCACGAAGGTTGTTGTAAAGGAGGGAAGCATGATACGAGGATGGCTGGCGGTCTGTGTGGGCATCGTCATGTTGGGAACGGTAGCGATATCGAACGGGGTGCCCGATGCAGTGGAAGACTCGCACGAAGTGTCCATCACCGTGGAGTACACAAACACGATCGAACTGACGCCCATGGATACAGTGGAAATCAGCGCCAGTCCATTGGAAGCCCGGTCAAAGACGATCACCGAGGGGCTGACGTACAGTGTGAACGATGTGAGCTTGAGCGATCCCTGGAAGATCACAGTGGTTGCTGACGCCGATGCAGGCGCATGGTACAGATTGGAGGTTGAGGCTTCAGTTACCCATCACACCAGCGGCAGTGCTGTTGTTGGGGGTGTCGTACTTGTCGACTATGGTGATGTGCAGCAAGAGGCAGACCTGATTACCGGGATCGGCGAATCAGGAGTTCACACGGCGCACCTTACGTACACGGTGGCCGCAGTCGGCTGGGCGGTCAGCGCCGATACGACTGCATCCGTCGAAGTCATCTACCGGCTGATGGAGGCGTGAGCGCGTGTCGGCTGGTCGATGCGCTGGGCTTCTGCTGGGAACGCTTCTTCTCATGGGCGGTGTGGCTGGAGCGCAGCTCGTGGTCTCGGAGCTCTCGCTGACATGGATTGTGGAGCCTGGTGAGACGCAGGAGGGAGCCATCGAGCTACGGAACGTGGGGAACGAGGTGGTCCGGATTGCGCTTCGCAAGTCGGAGTACCTCTTCCAACATGACGGGGGCAATACCTACCCTCCTCCGGGTAGCACGCCTCGGTCGAACGCCGCGTGGATCACCGTACAACTCCCCGGTCGCGAGTTCGAACTCGCGCCGGGGAGCGTCTTCAGCATACCCGTTGCTGTGTCGATACCCGACAAGCAAGGCCTTGCAGGGAGCTACTGGAGTGTGCTTCATGTAGACCGTGTGTCCCCGTTC
>PUMK01000116.1 GCA_003551325.1 Candidatus Acetothermia bacterium
CCGACCATGTTCTCCCACATCCGCGACTGCGACTCGTGGATACCAAATGAAGCCGCACCGTGGAGTCCCGTCCAGCTGAGTTCCACCGGGATTCCTTGATCGTAGAGGGCGTGCCCTCCCTCGTGGAGGGCCCCGAACAATCCGGAAAGGACATCGTCCTCCTTGTAGCGGTTGGTCACCCGGACGTCGCCCGGGCCAATGCCCGTGGTGAACGGGTGGGTGGTGTCGTCAAGGCGGCCGGCGGAGAAGTCGTATCCAATCGCTTTGAGTGCCACGTGGCTGAGCGTTCGCTGGGCATCGACCGGAAACGGCCCGGGGGGCAATCCGAGCGGCGGGTCCTCATCCGAGCAGGCACGCACGAGCAGTGTCAGGCTGTCGACCAACGGGCCGATGAGCGTACGTAGCTTGCGGGTTGTTGTTCCCGGTTCGAACTCCTCAAGGAGCGCATCGTAAGGCGAATCCGTGAACCCTATCTTGTGGGCGATCTCTTGGGTGAGCATCACGACTTCCTCAAGCAGAGGTTTGAACATCCGGAAGTCCGATTTCTCCTTCGCCTTCTCCCAGACACTCTCCGCTGCGACGCAGGCGGCCACGTGCCGCTGGAAGAGTTCCGGAGGAACCGAGCGCTTGCGGTCGTGCTCGCGGCGCCAGTGAGCGACGATGTGCCGATCGCGGTCCGGAAGCCCCGCGCTCTCTATCTCCGCCTCGCGAAGCAGGCGGTCGAGCTCCGGAGCGATCAAGCGGTCGAACGCCAACCGCGTGAGCCGTGCCACCACACGGGCGCGTGCTTCATCTCCCTGAGGGGGCATGTGCGTGCGCTGATCCCAGAAGGCCAGTGCCACAGCCGAGTTCAACTCGACGATCTCCTCCACATAGGCCCGAAGCTTCTGCATGGGTTGGCCGGTCACATGCGTTCCGTTCGGCCGGTGAACGTGAACGCTCGTACGCGAACCTTGGGGACCAGGTACGCCCCGAACCCTTCGCCTCGCGTCACAAGCTGCTGGGTACGTCCCACAGCCTCCACCTCGGAGAGTGCGCGAAGTCCTGACTCGGTAACGCGCAGATCGTCTACGGCACCCTTGATCTTGCCCTCTTAGATGAGGAATGTTCCATCCCGCGTCATCATCGTCATCACCGCTTCCCGGGGTTCCACGGGACGCGCATAGTGGAAGCGCGTTACGAGCAAGCCGCGTTTCACACCGGCGATGAGATCCTCATCCGACGCCTCTCCGGTGGCCATGACCACATGGCCGGGCAAAGGGGAGTAGGCGCTGTACGGGGGCGGCAAGGCATGTCCCGTGGAGTGGGTCCCCGCTGCGTTGGCTGTGCGTGTGTCGTGAACCACGGCTTCCGCCACGCCGCGCCGGAAGAAGTACACCTGCTGGCACGGTGTCCCTTCGAAATCGAAGGGTTGGGGGAACCCCCGCGGGTCGAGCGCGTCGTCGTAAACCGATACCTGCTCGGCAACGACCCGCTTTCCCTGGCGTCCCTCCATGAAGCTCTGACGCTCAAGCAGCGACCGACCCGAGAAACCCATGAAGGTCATCATACCCAGGAGGGTAGCGACGGCTGGCTCCTCGAGCACCACGGTATAGGTTCCTGGTTCCAGGGCCATCCGCTCTTCCGAACGCAGGGCTTTGTCGAGGGCGCGTTGTGCTGTTGCCTCGGGATCGAAGTCAGCCAAGCTGACGGAGCTGAACGCGGCATACCCCGAACCCCCTTGGAGGCCGTTGACCACGTTTACGAAGGACAGCTGCGAGGTCCGGGTGTGGGCACGCACGCCGCGCGAGCTTGCGACCCAGATCTCCCCACCACCGGTTGTGAGGGAACCTGAACTGTTGAAGCCGGCTTCACGGGCTCCTTTCACTGCTCGGGCCACGAGGTCCGCACGTTCCTCCGGGGAGGCGTTCCACGTGTCCTCATCCCAAGCAGCGACCTCCTGATGAGGACTGGGGTCAGGTGGGCTGTACCCAGCAGGGCGCGTCTGACTACGCGCAAGCTGCGCTGCGATCGCAACGGCGCGCTGTACGCCTTCCTCGGTTGCCTCGTTGGTCTCCGCTACACCGGCCTTCCCGTCCACCCATGCCCGCACATACACGCGCACTTGGTCGGAGGCCACGTTCTGGTGGATCTGGCAGTCCGTGAAGCGGGTGAGCTCGTCCCGCTCGCGAATGGCGAGGAGTTCCATCTCGTCGACCCCATCGTAGGCCAGCGTTTTGCTTAGTAGTTCTTCGACGTTCATGCTTCCCCTTTCGCGGCCGGCCCCGGAAGCCAGCCAAGCTTCTCCCTCAGTCGCTCGAAGTAGGTCGGCCCTTCGGGCAGGCTCACCAACAGCGTGGGATCTGCGTCAGCGGTGGTCTCGAGTTCGTCCCCCTGGGCGAGTTCACTGACCACGTCACCGTCCAGCACTACATTGGCCGGAAATCGTGCCCGCACGCGCACACGGGCCTCAGCCGGTACGACCAGCGGCCGCGCGCCCAGGTGATGCGGTGCTACGGGTACGACCACGGCTGCATCCTGGTGGGGCAGGATCAACGGCCCGCCACATGCCAGCGCGTAGGCGGTGGCACCGGTGGCGCTGGCTACGATGACCCCATCTCCGGCGAGGGTACCCACCGGGCTGCCGTTGACGGACACCTCCAGTTGGGTGAACCGTCCCGTGCGGATTC
>PUMK01000238.1 GCA_003551325.1 Candidatus Acetothermia bacterium
AGGTCGACGTCAAGTTCGGCCGTACCTGGGGCGACATCTGAGACGGGATCGCTACGCCGGGGGTGCTCGGGATGTGCCTACGTCGACTTCGGCCCTGCCGCGCTTGCGCGGGCCGAACGTGGTTTCGTGGAGGCGCTGGGCTATGGTCTGTAGGGGCTCCCAGGGCTCAAGTGGCCGCTTGTTTCAGGAAGCGATCCGCGACAGCGCGGAAGAGTTCCGGGTTGCTCCACATGAGGGGATGCTCGAGGTGCGGGTGGCCCGGTCCCTCGGCAAGCAGTATCCGGCAGCAAGGGATGCTGTCGGAGGCCCGTGCGTACGCGTGGGCCACACGGGGGGACAGAGGGTCGGCAAGGTGGCCCGTGAGGAGCACAGGACACGTAATCCCCTTGAGCACGTGGGTGGGCAGGGCGTAACCGCCCCGGTCGGCGAGCCGACGGAGGACGGTCGTGTCCGCTGCCACAACCTGGCGCCAGTCGGGCCCGTGCTCCTCGGCGAGCGCCTTCTCGCGCCGCAGGCAGTAGTGATCGCGCACATCGAGCGCCCGATGGAGGGTCCTCCCGTCGAACTCCGGCAGGAAGCTGTCGGCGACCACACTTCGCACTTCGAGTTGGTGTTGTGCCGCCTGCTTCCCTGCCAGGTGCAGCGCTGCGAGCGCGCCCCCGCCCGCCCCCATCACGTGGCAAGCCTCGATCCCGAGATCGAGGAGGAGGTGGCAGGCAAGATCGGCCCAGAAGCCCCACAGGTCGACGTCGTATTCGTCGAGGTACTCAACCTCGCGTGTGGACCCCCCCGTCCCGGGCCGGTCGGAACACAGGACGCGGAAGCTGCCGCTGAAGTGGTCGATCTCGCCTGCGTAGGCACCCGAGGCGTGCATATGGTCAGGGAAGAGAAGTAGGACGTCCCCGCTCCCCTGCTCTCGGTAGTGGATCGTCTGGTTGGCCAGCTCGATGGCGGGCATCGGTTGCCTCCTTCTGGC
The DNA here is from genome assembly GCA_003551325.1 of Candidatus Acetothermia bacterium. Classification (GTDB taxonomy): domain Bacteria; phylum Bipolaricaulota; class Bipolaricaulia; order Bipolaricaulales; family Bipolaricaulaceae; genus B1SED10-245. Next base: position 977 of record PUMK01000238.1, read on the forward strand.
TCCTGGGTGTTGCGAGCCGGGCGCTTGGCGCACGGGCCTTTCACAGCACGGTCGCGGTCTGCCTAAGAACGATGTGTCATTGTACCCCGCATCCACCTTCGATTTGGGAGATCCAGGCTGAGAACCCGCCCTGCGAATCCCGTTCAACCATCCGTGTGCGGTGCGTGTTGGGAATTGAACGCTGGTGCTTGACGCCTTTCGCCTCGCAAGTGTAATATGCATTACGTGCCGGCCGCGAACACCGGTGTTCTGCGGGTTCGAGCACGGAAATTGGGCCAACCTGGGGGGCGAGATGAACGGAGGAGCACAGACGCGTATGGCGGTTGTGCGGGGTCTAAGGTGGCTGCTCCTTGCGGCACTCCTTCCGCTGCTGTTGGCCGGTTGTGCCCGGGTGGCAGCGAAGATCGACGGCTACATGCCAACAGAGCTTGTGGAGGCGGAGGTCGGAGACACGGTAAGGCTCAGCATGACGCTCACCAACACCGGCAACCGGCCACGGGCGTTCATCGCTCGAGCGACGGTGCTCGATGCCCAAGGGTCCGTGGTGCGCGCCCACGAGACGGTGCTGGATCCGCCGCTTGAGGCCGGAAAGCAGACGACCATCAACTGGGATCACATTGTGCGGCGTGAGGGTACCTACGAGGTGCAATTCTCCCTGTGGCGGGACGCGGATACCGTGCTTGGGTACATGCCCGACAACGCCCGGAAGCTGATCGCTGTGAGGGAGGCGGAGCCCGAAGACCCGCCGCCCGCAGCTGCCGAGCTCGGGATTGGCGATCGGGTCCAGGTCAGCGCAGCGCTCAGGGTGCGGGTCGCTCCGGGCACCGGCGAGCGCGAGGTTGCCAGTCCCTACTACCCCGGTAGCATGCCAGTGGGAAGCCTGGGCACCGTGGTGGACGGTCCTACGGAGGCCGACGGCTATGTGTGGTGGAAGATCGACTACGACCGTGGCGTCACCGGCTGGTCGGCGCAAGACTGGCTAGAGCGCCGCACCGGAGGGGGCTAGGAACCTCCCGTAGCGCTATCGGCGCTCCGCCCCGCCCGCTAAGCCGAGGCAACCTCGGACGGTTGGGTGTCGTCGAGGTTCAGCCGCAAGATCGGATCCCGTGCCGCCCGAGCGTCGTCCAACCGGCGCACCGGCGCCTCCTTGGGTGCTTCCTTGAGGAGGTCCGGGGCTTCGCGGGCTTCGGTGGCGATCTTGACCATGGCGTCGGCAAACGCATCGAGCATCTCGCGGGACTCGGTCTCCGTCGGTTCGACCATCAACGCCTCGCTCACGATGAGGGGGAAGTAGACGGTAGGTGGGTGGAAACCGTAGTCGATCAAGCGCTTGGCGAAGTCCACCGTGCGGACGTCGCCGAAGCCCTTTCCCGAGAGCACGAACTCGTGCTTGCACAGGCCTGCGTAGGGAAGCGGGAACACCTTCTCCAGCTTGACCCGCAGGTAGTTGGCGGCCAGCACGGCACCGGCGGACACCTCGCGCAGTCCTTCGCCCCCCAGCATCAGGATGTAGGCCAGAGCGCGGATACAGACAAGGAAGTTCCCGAAGTACGGGTGCACCCGGCCGATGGCCCGGGGACGGTCAAACGCCAAGCGATAGACCTCTCCCTCACGAATCACGTCGGGAAGGGGCAGGTACGGAGACAGTACCTCGGACACGGCAAGCGGACCGGCGCCCGGTCCGCCCCCGC
>PUMK01000352.1 GCA_003551325.1 Candidatus Acetothermia bacterium
CAACGAGCCAAGCCCGCACCGGCTCCCCACCCACATAGGCCACAGGCGTGATGTAGGAGACAGCAAAACCCGCCATCGCGGCTCCGGCGATGCTCGGCCACGGCGTAGCTGCCCTCTGTCCCCGAAGGAGGAGCCCCCAGCTGAGAATCCAGAAGCCCACGCCCACGAGATCCACACTGAGCATGACCACGAAGCCCCACGGACCGAGGGCCACGAGTTGCGCCCACACGGCGGCCGGCCCGGCGAGCGCCAGCAAGGCCCCGAACAAACCCAGGCCGCACATGACCAGGATGCCTGCCAGCAATCCGCGCCGCATGTCGGGGGGTAGATTATCCGCAGGGGGGAGCCAGGCCAAGGTGCACCTCGACCGACCACCCTCTGAGAGAACCCTAAGCCCGTCAGGGAACGGAAAAGCTTGCGCTGGCCCCCTGTCCGGCGTACCATTGAACCCTGACAGGGAGGTAACCGCAGTTGGAACGTGTGACATCAGCATTCATCGAAGACGAGATGGAGCAGTCGTACATCGACTACGCCATTTCGGTGATCCGCGGCAGGGCCATCCCCGATGTGCGCGACGGTCTGAAACCCGTTCAGCGACGTATCCTCTATGCGATGCGAGGCCTCGGCCTCCAGCCGGGCAAGCCCCATCGGAAATCGGCGCGCATCGTCGGAGACACCATGGGCCGCTATCACCCACACGGCGACCTCGCCGTGTACGAGGCGATGGCAGGGTTGGCGCAAACGTTCACCACACGCTATCCGCTCGTTGACGGCCAGGGGAACTTCGGTTCCATCGACGGCGACTCCCCGGCGGCCATGCGGTACACGGAGGCACGCCTGGCACCGATCTCCATGCAGTTCCTCGAGGAGCTCAATGAGGAGACGGTCGACTTCGTCCCCAACTTCGACGATTCCATGGAAGAGCCGGAGGTGCTCCCTGTACGCTTCCCCCACACGATCGTCAACGGTGCGTGGGGGATTTCCGTGGGGATGACGACCCAGATCCCGCCGCACAACCTCCGGGAGATCATCCAGGCCACGCTCCATCTCATGGCGCACCCCGAGGCCACGGCCGACGAACTCATGCAGTTTGTGCAGGGGCCGGATTTTCCTACTGGGGGCTTCCTTGTCGGGCGCCAGGGCATTGTCGACGCGTACAAAACCGGAGAAGGCCGTCTTCGTGTCCGTGCGCGGGCGTTCGTGGAGGACGGGCGCATTGTCATCACCGAGATCCCCTACCACGTTCGCAAGACGACGATCCTCGAGTCGATCGCCGCTAAGGTGAAGGCGGGGGATCTGGAGGGCGTGGCCGATCTTCGCGACGAGTCAGACCGTGAAGGGCTACGGGTCGTCGTCGAGCTTAAGCGCGACGCCGACCCACACCGCGTGCTGCGCCGACTCCTCAAGGTGACAGCCCTGGAGCGTACGTACGCCTGTCACTTCCTCGTCATCCAAGGGGGAAGCCCCAAGACGTTCTCCCTTGCCCAGATGCTCAGCGCGTTCCTCGGCTTTCGCCGCAGCGTTGTCCGCCGTCGAACCGAATACCGCCTGCGGGTGGCGCGCGAACGCGCACACATCCTGGAGGGTTTTCAGATGGCCCTGTCCCGACTGGACGAGGTCATCGAGATCATCCGCGGCTCAGCAAGCCCCGACGAGGCCAAAGCGCTCCTTTCCGTGGAGATTGGCCTTTCCGATAAGCAAGCCGAGGCCGTTCTGCGGATGCGCCTGTCGCAGCTCACCAAGCTCGAGCGCCACAAGATCGAGGAGGAACTCAAAGAGCTCCGCAAGAAGATCGCCGAGTACGAGGGTATCCTCGCCGATCCAGCCAAACTCGACGGCGTCATCCGCGAGGAACTCACCGAGATCGCGGAGAAACACGGAGATGAGCGCCGCACAGCCATCGTGGCGGAGACGGACGACATGGACCTCGACGACCTGGACGTCCCCAAGCGCGATCTCTTCCTGTGTGTCACTACCCGCGGCTACGTGAACGCCAGCGACTGCGAAGCGTTCCGCGTCCAAGGTCGCGGGGGCAAGGGCGTAATGGGCATCCGTACGAAGGAGGCCGACGCCCTGCAGGAACTCGTCTACGCCAATACGCATCAGGACCTCCTCGTGTTCACCGACCGTGCGCGGGTGTTCAAGCTGCCCGCTGCCCGGCTTTCGGTAGGACAACGGGCCGGGGTGGGCAAGAACCTCCGCCACTTCCTGGAGATGGACCTCGACGAGGAGATCCGCTCCGTGCTCGCTGTGGAGGACTTCGGGCGCGACTGCGCGCTTCTGGCCACCCGCCACGGGATCGTCAACCGGAACACCCTTGCCAACTACTCTCACGCACACAGTAAGGGCATCCTGGCCCACAGTACTGTCGAAGACGATCGCCTCGTGGGCGCGCACATCACAGGCGGAAGCGGTCAGCTCGTCCTGGCAAGCGCGCGCGGGCAGGTGATCCGCTTCGAGGAGACACAGGTGCGCCTCACACGACGGCCATCCAAGGGCGTGCGCGGGATGCGTCTGGCCGAGGACGATGCGGTGGTGTCCACTGTGTGGCTCCCACCGGACCTCGCCGACAACTTCCGCCTTCTCCTCGTCACGGAGTACGGCTACGGAAAGCGCCTCGACCCAAAGGAACTCCCCGTCCAAGGAC
>PUMK01000236.1 GCA_003551325.1 Candidatus Acetothermia bacterium
CAGGGGTGTGGGACCTAGAAGGTCGCGCTGCCTTCGCGCCCTCTTCGCGTGAGCTCCTTTCGTTGCAGCGCACTTGGCGAGGCGAAGTGTACTCCCAGGTCCTGTGGGACACCCCCGCACCCCACCTCCGGTACGCCTGGCTTCGGTGCGACGTACCCGCGGGTGCCAGCACGCTCTCCGTGAGGCTGCACCATCGCGTGCACCACGGCTGGGACGTGACAAACCTTCGGTTTGCCGACGCAGTTCGTTGGGACGCATCCGCGCAGAAGTGGGGAATTGAAGATCTGGAACTTGCCGCGGCGGCACGCCGAGCGTTCGTGGCGCGTGGCCTGCGGGTCATCCGTGCCGACGGAAGGACGTACACCGACCGCTCCAGTCTTGCCCTGGTGTTCGACCCCACGGATCCCGAACAGCCACTTTCCCCCGCACCGGAGGCGCGAACCTACCTGGATGCCCGTGTGGAACCTGGCTGGACGCTGGACGAGGTGTTCATCGAGGAAGCGCTCGTGTACCTACAGCGTCCTTTCCGCACAGAACTTCGCCTGAGTTGGGACGTTGACCTGGGTTTTGGCGAACTCCGCCTGACGAGTTTGTGGGAAGACCTGGGGATGGGGCTTGCGTGGTGGAGGACCGAAGGGCGGTTGAGGGGAGTCCGTTTCGCCTGGGGGACCGACGGGACTTTGAGCTGGTCGATGGGGACCCGAGAGCCGCTGAGCGTGTCGGGGGTGCTCGACGGTTGGCATCTTTGGGGTCCCTTGTCGGGCAGGGCAGAGGTGTCGTGGTGTGTCTCCGGAACAGGTTTGCACTTGGCACTGGACTGGCATGCCGAGGCAGCGAACGTGACGGCGCACGTACGCCCATTGTGGGACGAACACCGGGTGACGCTCTTTGTGGAAGGCTGTTCCGTTGCTTGGGACCTCACGGAGGCGTGGACGGCGGACGTGACGGTGGCGTTCGTACGCCCCCTAACGCCGCGACCGGCGTGGTACCGCAACGCTGCCTTCCGACACGTGCACGACACTGCCCACTGGGAGGATGGACGGTGGGCGCTTGCTGTCGACAGGGGCCTGTTCACTGCAGAGTGTGCGGTGTACACAGCGACCGCAGCGCGGGGATTGGGTGGCATCACCCGAGTATCCGTGCAGATCGATGTCTGCATCGCTGGCATCATCGACTTAGAGATCTCCTGGTTCAGTGACGATCCGTCTGTGGAACATCACGCTCCTACGTTGGGGATCGCATGGGACCTAACTGTCTGACTTGAGGAGCGTCTTGGCGAGTGCGTCCACTTGTTCCACGGACAGGGCCTCACCGCGCACGGAGGGTGGAAGCCCCAGGTGCTCCAGTATCTGCGCGACGCGCTCTCGGCACACCAGTGCGGCCAGGCTGTTGCGGGCCGTCTTGCGGCGGGTGGCGAACAGTGCTGCGAGCACGGTTTCGAAGGCGTCTGGTGGTGCCTGGATCCGTGGTATGGGCAGGCGGTCCGCCGTAATTAGAACCGATTCCACCTCCGGTGGCGGGAAGAATGCTGTGGCGGCGATACGGCGAACCAGGCTCAGGCGGAAGTAGGCGTTGAGGTGCACGCCGAGGCGTGAGATCTTCGGTCCTGGAGGAGAGAGCAGCCGCTCGCCCAGCTCCCGTTGGACCATGAGTACGCCGCGCTTGACCACGTTGCGCTCGCGGATCAGTGTCAGCAACACGTCGCTCGTAATGCCGTAAGGTAGGTTACCCACTACGGTGAGTTCAGTGCCCAGATCCTTGAGCCGGACTCTGCGAAAATCCGATGCCAGCACCCGGACATTGGGCCAACGTGCCACGTGTTCCTTGAGTAGGGGAACAAGCCTGGGGTCCTTCTCCACCGCCCAGAGAGGGTCTGCGCGAGAAGCCAGTGCCAGGGTGAGCGTACCCAACCCGGCACCCACCTCTACCACCGGCTCGCCATGTGACAGATCGCATGCCTCGATGATTCGGGCCAGAATGTTGCCGTCAGCAAGGAAGTGCTGCCCCAAGGCCTTGGTCAGTCGGATTCCATGATCGTCCAGGAGTCTCCTCAGAACGCTCGGAGCGGTAAGGACGGGTGTGGCGTGTGTGTGATCCTCGTGCATGGGCCTCCTTCTACCATCGGTCCGGTAAGCCAAAGGAGCGGGAGTTCGGGGCAGATGCTATGGCAACCTGCTTCAGTTCACCACGAAGGAGTACCTGCAGCAACCGTCTCCCGAACACCTATGGATAGCGCCCCCAAAGCCATTGACTTCCTAGGTCAGGGAGTGTAGTATAGCATCCGTGCTATGGCAAAGACCATAGGGACTTTGCCCCATACAAAACGCACATCTCAGAAGGGGGGGTCACGGATATGCCTAGGGCAGGCGAACCACGGAAGACGCTGGACAAGATCTCGATCTACATCCCGCAGCGCAAGGCGCAGGCAAATGTGATGGAGCGGCTTCGCAAGCAGGCCGACAAGAAGGATCGGTCGATCAACTACTTGGTGGTAGAGGCCATCCTGCAGTACCTCGATCGCGAAGAGAAAAGGAACTGAACGAGGTGTGGGGCGGCGGAAGCTTGACGGTGTTCGCCGCCTCTCTTTTCTACCTTCCCAACGCTCCAGTCTTCACCAGGCAGCGCCCAAGTTCCCTTACCTCCTCG
>PUMK01000331.1 GCA_003551325.1 Candidatus Acetothermia bacterium
AAACCTGTTCTATTCAGGAGTCGGATTCCCCCTGACATCAACATCCGACATAGACTACCTGTGGACGGATTCAACATGGCAGGTCGAACTGAGGGGCGGTCACGTTTACGCCGTGGCTAGGTCGGCTAATCGATGCTCGTATGAGGCTCTCGTGACCTCCGGTCTGGCAACCATACAGCACTGTCTTGACATCGTCGCCGTTCAGCGTCGTGGTTTGCTGATGCTGGATCATCCTGAAACGAATCATATTGCGCTGTTTGATGATGCAGGCAAAGCAATACTTAGGCATTTTTCGCTCTCCAAACTAGGATTCAAGTTGGAGGCTAGGGTGGAAGTCCTAGACAAGGACGGTAACATCAAGCCGCAAGAGCCTCTGCCACCACCTATATGGACAGAAGCATTCCGTTACTATCGCATGGCCGTAGCAAGCCAAGACATCTTCGAGCAGTATCGGAACCTGTTTCTCTGCCTTGAGGCCACGTGTAGCGCGCTATGGCCGCGACAGCCACGTGAAACAGAAAAGGCATGGTTAAGTAGGTGCCTTCAAGAGGTTAGCTCAGCGGTCACTCTCGCGGAGCATGTTCCATCTGGAACCATCGCCCCAGTCGATCACCTTATGCGAACTCAATATGAGGACATTAGGTGTCGCCTATTTCATGCCAAGTTCCCTGAAGCGCTTCTTCCGCATGAGAGCCTTGATCCACGCATGGTTGCCAACGCATGCAGGATACTGCATCGCTTGTGGAGAGTTATCGCTGCGAAGTACCTCCACGTTGCAACTGGTGGAGGTAGCATGACATACGAGGGGTTCCGTTGCTTGATGGACTCAATGGCGAAACGGTCGATCTCGCTGCAGTTTACGTCCGATTCGTCGCCCGCGCACGATGAGGATACTAGGGTTAGTCCTGATGGGCTGCCCATCTACGAGTTTGAGCATGTACGATACTTGAGTGAGACAGCACCAGGTGTCGTCATGTGGCAGGGCGAAAGGGACTCGCCCAGTGGCCAGGACGACCCGCTCATTCATCGAATATGCATGGTGACGGATACGACCTTGTTCAACGTAGCGTTTATCCCTGATGGTCTGTGTCCCAGCAACGTCGACAAGTTCGAGGCTGTTCAAGGCATTGCGTTGTCTACTCAGGACCGATTCTAGCCTAGGCCACGTCCCATCAAGTGGTGTATGAGGATATCATCACCATCGTGAGTGCTAATAGCTGCAATCTATACTTGTACGTAGAGGACAGCGTGTTCATCATGCGACATACTACCTGGCAGCAACAACACATTGAGGATAATGACATAACAGCCCACTCCAATTGCGATAGGTTCTGGCGGTCAAGAGCTACCTCATCAATTGCAACCTTCATACACTGCGCTGCGTGTTCCGCGTCGCAGATCCACGTGTGCGTGAGTGCAGCTTTGGTGAAGCAAGATTGCAAGGGTGGCCATGTGCGTGGTGTAGCAATGCAGAGGAGGTTGGGTTGAAGTGGGGGATTGCAACGATGCACGGCTACGCAGCACCTAGGGTCTGCGTCACTGCCAAGTGGTTGGTGTGATCGGACGAAGTGGAGTCAGCGGTCAACGGTCGCGGCCCAGATAATGGCAAACACCCATCCCACAAAGGTCCAACCAAGGAACAGGTTCAACAGGAATATCGCCAACGTATTCTGCTTGTGCCGTAGTAAGGCCACTACTGTTGGGAGAAAGTACACAAATACAATTGCGAGCACGATCACCACAAGGAGCACTGACCCGCCGACTCCCAACAGATAGGCAGCGAGCGCTTCGATATCAGGCGTCAGTCCGAGTGCGCCGATGATAGCGGTAACTACTATGCCCACGATACACAAGGCGATTATTGCTGCAACTACTCTCATCAGTGCTACTCCATGCCAGACCTAATCTGAGATCCTCGGCGTGAACCCGTGCTGCACCAGCTACAACCCCTTCGTTCTGAGACGGAACCCCAAGATACGTGTCCATGTTAAGTGCTGTCAACGGCGAGTTCCGTTGTACTGGCCTCATCAGCCGAGACACAGTGATGAACAATGCAGCGTGTTCGCTGGTGGCGCGGAGGAGGTTTGGGGGGGTACTACAGTCTTGCCTAGGCCAGCCAAATCGGTCTCCGCGACGGATTCTTCAGTCACTAAACACACTAAACACTTTCCAGCTCACTATTAGCTGCTGCCACCTGATCGCTTGCTGTCAGACAGTACTGGTTGTCAAAGTGCTTAATCTGCTTAGCGCAGGGGTATACTACATCGGTGGCATCAACACAGCGAAGTTAAGGCCTCCTCACATAATGACAACTTTCGACTTTCAGCACTGGTGACACACCGTCTGCTATCTTTGTCCCAGTCTTCCTTTGTCAGGGAGGGATTAGATGGCTGCCTTTGCTGAATACAAGTGCTCCAAATGCGGCTACGAAGTAGGTACATCATCGGGTCATAAGTTCTACCGGGATTCCTATGGAGAACTTAAGATATTCATGCATCCTGGAGACTCAGACGTGGACTTCAAGGGCTGGGTATGACCTTACCCCGCTGTTGATACCAGGGCTAATTGGAGTCCTGACGTAGTCTCTGCGTACTCATGTGGTGTCAGGCCGCCAAGAGAGCTGTGCGGCCTGGCGCTATTGTAG
>PUMK01000355.1 GCA_003551325.1 Candidatus Acetothermia bacterium
CCCACCCCAAGGCACCCTACTTCTACAAGACAACCTTCGTCTCCTACGACTACGAACCCCTCTACGCGCTGGGCACGATGCTCGGGGTGGAGCGTCCCGAAGATGCCCTACACCTTCTGGACACCGTCGAACACCTGGGCCTCGACGCGATGAGTGCGGGACTCGTGCTCTCATGGGCCACGGAAGCCTTCGAACGGGGGGGGATCAACGAGGACTTGACGGGCCAGCTGCGTCCATCATGGGGGAATGCACACGTCTACGCGTCGATGCTCTCCCGAATCGCCTGGCGGGTGAGCCCGTTTTACAGCCGGCTGGGCGAGGGCGTGGCCGCTGCAGCGGCCGACTACGGAGGAACGGCGTACGCCCTCTCGTTCGGAGGTCTGGAGATGCCGGGCTACCACACCGGACCCGGGGCGCACCTCACCCACGCGACCGGTGCACGGCACGCCCACCTTGACTCAGCCGGGTACGCAGTCGATCAGGAGGACCTCAAGGCCGGCACCACGCGTCCGCCCCAGGAGCTGGCCCGGGCGCTGCTCACCGAGGAAGTACGGCGACAGATCCTCTCTTCCCTTGTGATCTGCTTCTTCGCCCGAGGGCTCTACAATCCCGACACATGTGTCGCCTGCCTGTCCTCTGTAGGACAACAGCACTCGTGGGATGCACTCATGGCGCTTGGCGAGGCTATCCTGCGGCGCAAACATAGCTTCAAACGTCGTGAGGGCTTTGACCTTGAAACGCTGAGCATCCCGCAGAGAGTGCTCGAAAGGGAGACACCGTCAGGCACGTTGTCCGAGTCCGTGCTTCGCGCAGGGCTCGCCGAAGCGAAACGGTTGCTGCATGGCGACGAGCCCTTCGCCAACCGCTGAAGCACACGACGAGGCTCGTTACCGCCTGGGCCTGCCACTCCGCATACTGCACGGCAAGCGGATCCGCGATCGGGCAGGCGCCTGCTTCATCCGGCAGAGCAGGACACCGGGCGCAGCGAGCTCGCGGCACAGAGCACGGTCTTCAGGGACCCACCGGTTAGCCCCCGAGACCCCGAACGTCCCCTGCTCGTCTCTTGGATGTCCCTATCCGCAACCCTGCTACACGTTATGGTCATCCTGCAACGAGCGAATCAAAGCGAGGTGATCAGTATGCCTGAGCAGTTCGCGAAGCTCTTCGCCGTGCTTGTAGGGCTTGCCTGTGCGCTCGGATTGCTGGTGGCGAACAACTCGCATGAGCGCGCCGGCTTGGAGGTCCACCGTGAACGAGAAGTCCTTGCCGCATGCAGCACCTACAACTGGGATCAGCTGACGTGCGAGCGCGTCATGCGCGGCAGCGTGTGGATCGGCATGACGCCTGAACAGGCATGGCTCTCTTGGGGGACACCCACGGAGGTCAACCGTACGATCACAGCGAACGGAGAGTCGCATGTGTGGGTGTACAGGAGCAGCAGAGCCAAGTATCTCTACTTCCGGGACCGATCACTCATCGAGATCCAGCAGTGAACGCGGACACCTAAGACCCCCGTGTTGGCCCCCGTTCGCACGGATCCGCCAGGATGTACAACGCTGCCCTGTCACCACGTACCGCGGCTTGGCCACATCGGGACCCCCTGCCCCCAGGCGAGGATGCCACACCCCCCTTGGGGTCACACGGGCAGCGCATGCTCTGCGCCGCCCGTGCCCGGCAGCTTCGGCCTAACCCCCGGTTGCGGTCAGTTGGAACGAACCGTTTTGTGGGTTGCCATCAGAATCAAACACGCGAACGACCACGACATCAGTCCAGGCGGTGTTGAACCGCGTACCGGCGATGGTGGTGACCATCTGTGGGCTTGTGGAGCTTGTCGTGCTGGTAGCGATCAGAGCGTAGTTGGCGACCGACTGGTTGAACACCACACGGTATGCACCATCGTCCGTCCGCGTCGCGCTGACCACGTCGGGAGCGTTATGCACTGTCCCGCCTGAACCAACCCTTGCATAGAGCACGGTGCGCGGTGCGGCAGCTGTTGGACCAACAACCGTCAGATGGAACGATCCATCCTGCGGGTTGCCGTTGGCATCAAACACCCGGACGACCACCTTGTTCGTCCAGGCGGTGTTCAGCCTCGTACCAGCGACGGTCGTGATCATCTGAGAACTCGTGGGACCCGTCGTGCTGGTGGCGAGCAGGGCGTAGGTCGAGACGGGCTGGCCGAACTCAACACGGTATGCGCCCACGCCTGTGCGAACGGCGTTGACGACGTCGGGTGAGTGATGCGGCGTCCCGGCTGTGCTGACCCTCGCGTGGAGCACCGTCCGTGGTGCACCCGCTGCGGGGCCGACAACCTTCAGGTGGAACGAACCGTTTTGGGGATTGCCATCGGCATCGAACACACGAACGACCACGATGTCCGTCCAGGCGATGTTCAGCCGCGTACCGGCGATGGTGCTGACCATCTGCGGACTCGTGGAGCTTGTCGTGCTGGTGGCAACCAAGGCATAGGTCGAGACGGGCTGGTTGAACTGTACACGGTATGCACCCACGCCTGTCTGGGTCGCGCTGACGACATCGGGCGAGTTCACCGCGCTACCACCGGACGAGATGCGGGCTGTGAGGATGGTTCGGGATACGTCCGGGGCTTCCGCAGGCTGCACGCTGACCGTCTGTGACGTCGTCG
>PUMK01000142.1 GCA_003551325.1 Candidatus Acetothermia bacterium
CATCTCAGCAAGGAACCAGACGTACGTGTTGTGGATGATCCATCTAGACCCGAGATGCCGCGAGACATCCAGGCCGATGCCCCACACAGGAGACTGCACGAAGTGCTCAAGGCCAGAGGCGATCTGCTCCCATCGCACCTCGACAGTCCTTGGTCGAAGCACATCGGCAACCGCTCGGGAGACCTGCGGCCCGAGCAGCCCCCACAGGGCACCCACCCCCAGGAGAAGGCATACCACTACCACAAGCAACCGCTTCAGGGTAATCTCCCGCCGCAGGAGCCAGAGCAATGCTCCCCCGCCTCCGGCCAATGCCAACCACGCCCCACGGGAGCGCGTAAGGAGCACGGTTACCCCGAGCAGCAAGGCGTTTGCAGTTCCTGCCGACCTTATCCACCTGCGGCTGCCCATACCGTACGCAAGCGCTGCGATCTGCAGCATGAGCAGCACGGTGACCAAGCCCCCCCACGCGTTGGGGTCAATCAGCAGTCCGGTGAGCCGGCCTGCTCCAAGGATGAAGGGACTCCTGATGCCAGCGTACGCCCACATTGCATAGTACAGCAAGCCCACAAGGTTCAGCGCCGCTCCGGAGACGAGCAGCGCAACCAGTACGCGGCCCGCCCGCCCTCTTCCCAGCGACACCGCCACGTAGAAGGAGGCCACCATCACCACGAGACCCCCAACCTTGTTCAGCACAACGTACGACGACAGCTGCCCCACGCGAAGCCAGGCCACCAACAGGCCCATGGCAAGTACTCCCACGAGGCAGATCAGATACCCGTCCAGGTTGGCTCTGAACCGAAGGTGGTCAAGGATCGCACATCGCCGCGCGAGCAGCCGGCGCACGAGCAACAGCCCAACCAGCGGCACCAGCACCATGTCCGACAGCGCCAGACGAAAGCCCAGCGCTCTCTCTGTGGCCAGCTGTACGGGAAGGAGCGCCGCCCAAAGGTAGAGCCCCCAGTGAAGCCGCCTGTACACCGCTTCGCTCCGCACCTTCAGCGCCCTCCTCTGCGACCCGCACGTCTAACGGCATGTGCGATGGCCAGAAGCTCGCCTCGCCCCGTCTCGCCTGTCGTCACGAGCACCGCTAGGTAGACCACCGGGGCGGCCAACGAGCATGCTGCACGCATGAACCACGCGCCACTCCAGACCTCCCATCCGAACCACAGCACCGCCCCAGCACACAACGCCGCCAGGCCTCCCAGGAACAGGGTCCGCCACGGAAAGTTCCACCGCAACAGCTCGCGCGTCCCGAGGAAGGTGAACACTGGGTATAGTCCGTAGCTGATCACCGTAGTCACAGCAGCCGCTGTGTAGCCCCATCGAGGCACAAGAATGATGTTGAGTACGACGTTGACCATCGCGCACAGCAGCACGCCCACCAACATGATCGTCGTCCGCCGTGCGAGCAAAAATCCTTTCTGTCCGAGCTGCCCGAGCGCCCACAATCCATCTCCCGCGAGCACCAGCGGCATCACCACAAATCCCTCACGGTAGCCCGGAGCCAGCAACAACCGCGCCAGGTGTGGCGCCAGCACCGAGAGGGCAGCCAGGCACGGCAGAAGGACGAGCAAGAGCATCCGCGTGCTGAGCGTGACGAGCCCTTGTGTCCGCTCGGCGCCGTCCCTCGCCCACGCATGGATGGCCAGCGGAGCTGTAGCCGCCAGCAGGGGGAGCAACAGCAACCCCGCCCCTCCATCTGCCAAGAAGTAGTTCGAGGCGTAGATGCCCACAGCCTCACTACCCCAGAACCATTGGATGACAAACCGATCCCCCATGTTGAGGATCTCTCTCCCGGCCGTCCAACCGACGAGCGGCAACCCGTAGACGACAAGACCGAGGAGCGCCCCGTGGTCCAGACTTCTCCTCGTCTTGCGAAAGCGCGCTACCCGGCTAGTGAGGGAAAGGTCGCGTGCGATGCCGCCCGCCGTCACCAACGCCGCCAAGGCAAGCCCCACGAAGGCGCCGGCCACACTTCTGTGGACGAGAAGCACATAGCCAGCAGCCATGCCCAGGCCGAGCACCGATCGCACTGCCTCCCATCGTGCGTAACGCCCAGCCCGCAGCCCCGCCTGAAGCAACCCGCTCAGGGTTCCGTATACAACACTCAACGCTACCCACAAGGCGGCCCAGGGAAGCAGCGCTCGGTAGGTCAGGGGCACCGCACCCGACACGTACGCAGCTGCCATACCCACCATCGGCAAGAGCGCCACACCTACTGCCAGAAGCAGTAGCCCGAGCATGAACATGTCCCGACGGGGCTCCGCCTGCTCCTCGGGAAGAAAGCGGATCGCACACTCGCGAATCCATCCCACAAGCAGCGTCAACGAAATGCCTCCTGCCGCCAGCACCAGCGCGTAGACCCCGTACTCCTCAGGAGAGAACAGCCTGGTGAACAGGAACACAGTAGCCAGACCGACCGTAGCCGGGATGAGCCGGGCGGGCAGGTAGGTCAAGAAGTCAGCACGGAGCCGAGTTGCGAACTCCTGCGCTGCGTCGACATGGCTTTCCCCCTGCGTGCCCGCCCCTTTGGCATGCATACCCAAGCTCACATGATATCAGCGATGAGCTGCTAGGCCATTCAGCCGATTCTAGCAGCGCGTAGCGGCGGGGCTCCAGACACTCACAGGCCGGCGGCG
>PUMK01000016.1 GCA_003551325.1 Candidatus Acetothermia bacterium
CACATCGCGGGGAAGGACCTCCCCCACCATGCGTGCCTTGTCTTCGGCTCCCGGCAAGCTCAAGAGATAGCTCTGCTCATAATCGCTGCGGTCAGCGTTGTCCGTACCCGACACTTCGAACCCACGTTCGGAGAGCCACACAGCACTTCGATGCGCCAGGAGTCTTACCCCGGCGCCGTTGAACACGGCCACACGAACCTGGTCGCGGGTAAGGTAGTCGTGTCCACGGTACACGCGTTGCACAAGTTGTCGAACGCGGACGAAGTCAGGCAGCACCTCACCGTCCACCACGCTGACCGGCGCGGTGACCACCTGACCCTTATCCAGACGAACGTCCCGCACCGCACGTGCCAGGTCAAGCATCTCCCAGGCTGACAAGTCCGTAGAAGCGGAACCAGCCACATGTTGAGCCATCTCACGCCACGTACCCCACGGCAACGAACGAACCTCTTCCCATAGAACCGTCAGGAACGTCTGTGCCCGGATCTGCCTACCCAGGACATCTGCCTCGTCGGCAGGATCCCCAGCGTAACCTCTGTAACGCACATACTGAAGCGCTCGTTCCCCGTCCAGCTGCTGTGTGCCCGCCGGGATATCGATGAACAGATCCTGCTCGAGGTCCACGTAGACCAACCGCTCCTCAACCTCTACTTCCACGCCCCCGGCGGCATCGACCACATGACGGAAGAGCTCAAAATCGAGCACCACCCAGTGGTCGAGCGTCAACTCAAGCAAACCTTCTACGGACGCCCGAATCTCCCCCACACCACCGGTCTCCCACATCTCCTCCAGTCGGACGAGGACTCCGTTGTCCTGCGGGATGCCAATCTCACCCGGTATCGTGATGATGGCACCGCCGCCATCGGGCGAGACACCTGCAGCCGCCACGAAGTTCGCTTGGCGGTCCCCGCGTGCACCCTCGTCCACGCCGACCACGAGCAACCACACCCACTCTCCACGGCGCAGTTGGCGTTCGACCTCTGTCTGAGAGTAGAGGAAAAACAGTCCCACAGCGGCTGCCACCAGGACAAACCCCGCCACAATGCCCACGCGTCGCATCACGCTGTACGTTAGCCCAAACGAATCCCCGTCGTCAAACCGGTTGACACCATCCGCCCGCGGCACTATCTTCATAACGTGACATACTGCGCAAATCCTTACACACAGCTTGCCCGCGCCGCCGTGACATCACGGTTACGTGGTGAGACACTGCCCATGAAGCCAGAGAAGCTCCCGCCAGAGTTTCACAACGCAAGAGCCGGGGTGTTTGTGACGTTGACCAAAGGGGACACGTTGCGGGGATGCATCGGTACGATCACCCCAACGCGCAGCACAATGGCTGACGAGATCAAGCACAACGCCGTTCAGGCAGCCACCCGAGACCCACGGTTCCCCCCCGTGACCGAGGACGAACTCGACGACATTGTCTTCAGCGTAGATGTGCTCACCCCCCCTGAACCATGCACGCAGAGCGACTTGGATCCACACATGTACGGCGTGATCGTGGAACACGGGCGTCGAAAGGGTCTCCTTCTGCCCTCTCTTCCCGGCGTGGATACCGCCGACCGGCAGATCCGCATTGCCCTGGAGAAGGCTGGCATCGAACCTGACGAACCGTATGCGCTGCGCCGGTTCACTGTCCAACGCTACGCCGAGCGATGAACGCCGAGATCCACTCACTGGGCTGTCGGGTGAACCAATACGAGTCCGAAGTGCTGGCCCAACGACTGGCAGGCCTTGGGCGTCCGGAGACCGTTCATGTGGTCAACACGTGCAGCGTGACTGCATTGGCGGAGCGAAAGGGGCGCCAGCTTGTTCGAAGGTTGCGTCGCGCACACCCGGACGCGGTCGTGGTGGCTGTGGGCTGCCAGGCCACCGTGGCACCGGAGAGCCTTGCCCAGGCAGGCGCTGATATCGTCCTTCCCAATCACGCCAAGGGTGGGATCACGGGGGCTGTGGAGGCTTATCTTGCGGGCCATGGACTGCCATCCGCTGATCGTGATTGGCCATCTCTTGATGAGGAACAGCTCAGTACATCGGCCGGGCGGGTACGGGCTCCGCTCAAGATCCAAGACGGATGCGAAGCATCGTGCACATACTGTTTGGCCCGCCATGCCCGAGGTCCCCTGCGAAGCAAGTCGCCTGACGTCGTCGTCCGAGAAGCACAGCGTCTGGCCGAGGCGGGGCACAAAGAGATCGTGATCACGGGCGTGAACCTCGGACAGTACGCACCCGACGCCAAGGGTCACCCCGGGCTCCTTGCCCTCCTTAAGCAGCTCGTGCGCGGAGTCCCGGGCATCCGTTTCCGCCTAAGCTCGCTCGGGCCGGAAGCCGTGACCACTGAGCTCATCGCCTTCCTCGCGTCCACTCAAGCGATCTGCCCTCACCTTCACATCCCCCTCCAGTCAGGGGACGATGCAGTCCTCCGCCGCATGGGCCGGCCATACCGCGCCCATGACTACGAAGCCCGCCTGGCTGCCTTCCTTCAACGTGTTCCGGGAGCAACGTTCGGGGCCGACGTGATGGTTGGCTTCCCCGGAGAGACCCGTGCAGCCCACCGGAAGACCCTTCTGCTTCTCGACCGGCTCCGCCCGCTGAACACCCATGTGTTCCGCTTCAACCCTCGACCAA
>PUMK01000040.1 GCA_003551325.1 Candidatus Acetothermia bacterium
ACGGCACGAACTTGACGGAGGCGCTGGAGGCGTTGCGCAAGCTGCTCGGTGAACCCGCAGGGGCGGAGATGGTCGCCGCCCACACGGTATCGCTGGATGCAGGGGCGGAGTCCATCTCGGCTCGCAATCTTCGGGTACCCGAAGTGTGGGCGTTGGCGATCGGCATTCCGCCAGATCCTCCATTTGGAGAAGAGCTTTCGCCCCGGGTTGCTGCGGCCGTCCCGGCCGCCGTGCAGGAGGTGAGGGGATGGCTGAACAGATGAGGTTGTCCAAGGAAGCGCTGTCGGCGGACTTCGCCCGGCGTGTGGAAGAGCTGTCGGGCCAGTCCCCATACCGCTGCTATCAGTGTGGGAAGTGTGCGGCCGGATGCCCGTTTGCTGATGATATGGATCTTCTGCCCAGCCAAGTGTTGCGGCTCGTGCAAATCGGTGATGAGAAGGTGTTGGAGGCCAGGGCCCCATGGAGTTGCGCTTCGTGTCTGGCGTGCGAAGTGCGCTGTCCCCGGGGCGTGGACATCGCCAGGGTGATGGAGGCTGTACGGCTGCTGTCGTTACGCAAAGGGAATACGCCTTTGTGCACGGCAGATGTGGCAACGATGGGCCTCCCCCAGATCGCGCTGGTGGGGATCTCGAGGAAGATGACGCCATGAACAGCATCGCCTACTATCCGGGTTGTGGCGTGGCTGATCAGGCACGCTCGATGGAGCACACAGCGCGTGCGGTACTCCAAGCGTTGGATTGGGAGATGCAGGAGTTGCCACGCTGGAACTGCTGTGGAACTGTGTACTCGCTCGCTTCCGATGACCTGATGCGCCACATCGGTCCTGTACGGGTGCTCACGCACGTGCAGGAACTTAAGCTGGATCGACTCCTGACCCTGTGTTCGATGTGTTACAGCACCCTGCGACGATCGGAGCGCTTTCTCAATGAGGACCGAGAGCGGTTGGAACGCGTGAATGCCTTCCTCGATGACGAGCCGGATTACCGGGGAGGAGTGCGCGCGGTGCATCTCTTGGAACTGCTGCGGGACGACATCGGTTACAGCGCTCTGGAAACGCGGGTGACGCGGCCGCTGGAGGGTCTCAAGGTCGCGCCTTACTACGGTTGTACGCTCACACGGCCGCGCTCCGTGGCCTTGGATGATCCGGAGCATCCCTCAGTGCTCGAGGACATCCTCGAGGTATTGGGTGCTGAGCCTGTGCCTACGGCGCAGCGGGTAGAGTGCTGCGGATCCTACATGACAGCAAGCGACCCCAGTGTGGTGCGCCGACGGGTCACGGCGATCTCCGAGGCCGCTGCAGCCGGCGGGGCGGACCTCATGATCACGAGCTGTCCCCTGTGTCAGTACAACCTGGACGCGCGTTTGGCGGAGGCCGCCCGCACGGGCGCTCCGAGACTGCCCAGTGTGTACTTCACCCAACTGATGGCGCTGGCGCTGGGGTTGGATCCGGCGCTGGACGAGCAAGTCATCGACCCCCGGCCGGTGTTGGCCGCCCGGGGCTTGGCCGTGGAGGTGGAAGCATGAGCGCCGACGTGGAGATGATCCAGGTCTACATCATGGGGAGGCCTTACAAGGTTCCGCAGGGGCTGACCATCATGAAGGCCATGGAGCATGCAGGATACCGGCTGATCCGTGGTGTCGGATGCCGAGGGGGGTTCTGCGGTGCCTGTGCCACGGTGTACCGCCGCCCCGGTGACTACAAGCTGTACGCGGACCTGGCTTGCCAGGCGACCGCTGAAGACGGGATGTACATTGCCCAGATTCCCTCGGTACCTGCCGACCGAGCTCCATGGGTGCTGACCGAACTGGATCGGAACACCAATCCGATCCTCGCTCTGTATCCGGAGGTGGCCCGCTGCGTGGCGTGCAACACCTGCACCCGGGCTTGCCCACAGGAGCTCGAGGTCATGGACTACATCCAGGCGGCGTTGCGCGGGGACATCTCGCAGGTGGCCGAGCTTTCGTTTGACTGTGTGCAGTGTGGGTTGTGTGCTGTGCGTTGTCCTGCTGAGATCGTGCACTATCACGTGGGGCAGCTGGCACGCCGGGTCCACGGTGCTTACAGGGCACCCCAAGCAGCGCACTTGGCGGACCGGGTGAGGGAAGTGGAGGATGGCAGCTTCGAACAAGCGTTGGACACGTTGCAGAAGATGTCCAAGGATGAGCTGGTCGAGGCGTACAAGAAGCGCGACGTGGAGCGATAGGAGGAATGGTGGCGGACGCATATCCCAGCAGCATGCGGGAGTCCATCGGTCGGGTGGAAGCAACCCGACCGCAGCGGATGGGCGTGGAACCCCAGCGCCTCTCATTGGAGGAGCGAAAGGAGCTGCTGGAGCAGTTTCACCCCGACTTCAAAGAGGAGGGGAAGCGGGCCCTGGCTGTGGGGCCGTCCAAGGGAGAGTTGGTGCCGCACGAGATGGCCGATCTCTTGGAGGCTTATCCTCTCTTGGACCCGGTGCAGGTTGATCTCGGCCAGGAGGATCTCGAGGTCGATGTGTTGGTGATCGGTGGCGGGGGCGGGGGCAGCGTCGCCGCGCTGTGGGCCAATGAGGCGGGCATACCCGCCGACCGTATCCTCATTGCCACCAAGCTTCGCCATGGGGACTCCAACTCCATGATGGCCCAAG